>NZ_JAPZQJ010000427.1:0-9035 GCF_027530405.1 Microcystis sp. LE19-41.2A
TTTTGAGGGGGTCAATTACCTAATTTTCAGGGAAAAAGTCCCTGAATTTCCCCCTGATCACTCCCATATCTGGTACTTTTTGAGGGGAAAAAAGTCCAAAAGTCTTATCCAACAAGGTTTTTAGATTTATTCAGCAAGCCCTACTTAGGGTTTGCGGCAAAAAGTACGGGCGAAGCATTCGGATAGAAAATCTACGTTTCACCGATAGGTTATTGCCCGAATGCTTCGCCCCTACAGGACACGGGCCGATGAAGACGCAAGGTGTTGAAGCACGATTCTTTCAAAATCTTGCACCTGTTTCACGAGAAAAGCCACAAAACCCTTACCTTGCCTACATTTCACATTTATTCAGCAAACCCTACTTAATCCCAACCTTGGCGAGATTTTACAATTCCCGACGACCTTCTAAAGCTCTCGCTAAGGTTACTTCATCAGCGTATTCCAGATCGCCGCCCATGGGCAACCCAAAAGCGATACGGGTAACTTTAGTGAAGGGTTTCAGTAAACCCCCGATATACAAAGTCGTGGTTTCTCCCTCGACACTGGGACTGATAGCTAAGATAACTTCCTGAATTTTTTTCTGGCTGACTCTGGTGACTAAAGACTGTATATTTAATTGATCCGGTCCAATCCCATCCATAGGCGAGATAACACCGCCCAAAACGTGATATTTGCCCGAATATTCCCTAGTTTTCTCCAAAGCAATCACATCTCTGGAGTCAGCTACCACACAGATAGTCCCCGTTTCCCGGTTAGGATTGCGGCAAATTTCGCAGATCGGTTCGGCCGAAAGATGAAAACAAACCTGACATAATCCTACTTGTTTTTTGGCTGCCACGATCGCCTGGGCCAATTCGATCGCATCTTGTTCCGGTCGTTTGAGAATATAGAGGGCCAGACGTTGAGCGCTTTTGGGTCCCACCCCGGGTAATTTTTGTAACTGCTCGATCAAACGAGCTAAAGGCGGTGTATAAATAGCAGTTAATCCTCTTATCAGTTATCAGTTATCAGTTATCAGTTATCAGATTTGAGTTTTCAAGTGAGCAGTGTTACATGGAAGTTTCCTGCTGTCTTTTCACTGTTTACTGCTCACTGTTTACTAACTAAGACCTTTTTGGTAAACGGACATCGATAACACTGGTGTTGAAATTATAATTATCTCCTTCTAACTCGATTAAAGTGCCAATTTTCACCTTTTGACCGCCAACAACCGCACCAGTATCTGTAACTTCCGCTTGACCACTGAGAGTCATAATCATATCTTGAGAATAGTTTTCCGTGCGGGGATCCGGTAGGACTTTCACACTACCATCCGGCTGCGGAACTAAGACATTTCTCGATAAAGGTTTAACATTTTTTATATCCACTTGACCGGCCGGTTGATTACGAATAACAATATTAGTTTTCTTCTCGGTATTAAATTGATTAATCAAGGCGTTGGGATTGAGAACACTTAAACCCCGGACAATAACATCCACTTCTATGGGTTCTTTGGTAACTTGAGCGATCGTACTTTTACCACTTGTCCCCGGTACAACAAAAATACCGATAATTGTCAATAAAATTACTAAGGCCGCTCCAATATCAAGCAAGCTAAATTTACCGAATAAACGTCCTTTTGAGTCTAATAATTGCATAAGCGGTTCACTATAAAATTTTGGGGAGAAGGGAACAGGGGAACGGGGTGATGGGTAGGGTTGATTCATGAATCAACCCTACTATGAATCAACCCTAGGGTGATGGGGGATGGGGAGAAAATACAAATAATCTCCTATCTCCTGTCTCCTGTCTCCTGAATCCTGTCTCCTGAATCCTGCCTCCTGAGGGCTAATAGATTCTATCACGATCGGAATCTTGGTCGCAGACAGGAAGTCTGACTTAAGATAGAAGATCGGAGTCTCACACGGAGCGATCGATAGACAATGGCGGGTAAAACTCAACTTAAGAAACTAGAAAAGCAATTATCTCCAATCGATCTGACCCCTTCTGACGGTAACAACCTCGAAAAAGTTGCCCCCGTTAAACATTGGTCGATCGAAGATAGCGAAAATCTCTATCGCATCCAAGGCTGGGGAGAACCTTATTTCTCGATTAATGCCGCAGGAAATATTACCGTCTCGCCTCAGGGAGAAAGGGGCGGTTCTTTGGACTTATACGAGTTAGTTTCGGCGATTAAGCGGCGAAATATCGGTTTACCCCTGTTAATTCGGTTTAGTGATATTTTGGAAGACCGGATCGAGCGCCTGAATGCCTGTTTTAACCGAGCGATCGCCCGTTATAATTATCCCAACGTCTATCGCGGTGTCTATCCGATCAAGTGCAATCAACACCGTCACATCGTCGAGTCTTTAGTGCGTTTTGGTAAACCCTATCAATTTGGGCTTGAGGCTGGTTCAAAACCTGAGCTAATGATTGCTTTAGCTACCCTAGAACCTGCCTTAAACGGCAAAAATGACAAAACACAACCATTGCTAATTTGTAACGGCTATAAGGACAAAGAATACATCGAAACCGCTCTTTTGACCACTCGTCTCGGTCATCGGCCTTTGATTGTCATCGAACAATTGGAAGAATTATATTTAACCCTGCGCGTCAGTCGTCAGTTAGGAATTGCCCCTCATTTGGGAGTGCGTGCGAAACTGGGGACAAAAGGGGTGGGCCGTTGGGGATGTTCCACCGGAGACCGGGCAAAATTCGGTTTAACCGTCCCGGAAATCCTAACGGTGGTGACGGAATTAGAACAAGCGGGGATGTTAGATTGTCTGCAACTGCTGCACTATCATATTGGGTCGCAAATCTCCGCTATTAGCGTCATTAAAGATGCCATTCGCGAAGCTAGTCAGATTTATGTGGAATTAGCGAAATTAGGGGCAAATATGACCTATCTCGATGTGGGGGGTGGTTTAGGGGTCGATTACGATGGCTCAAAAACTAACTTCTACGCCTCAAAAAACTACAATATGCAGAATTATGCCAATGATATCGTGGCTGAGGTCAAGGAAGCTTGTGAAGATGCCCAGATTTCACCCCCAATTCTCATCAGTGAAAGTGGCAGGGCGATCGCTTCTCATCAATCGGTGTTAGTCTTTGATATCTTGGGAAGTAGTGAGGTTCCCCAAAACCCTCCCGATCCCTGCAATGGGAAAGAACACCTCATCCTCCGTAATCTCTGGGAAACCTACACGGGTATCGATGAGCGCAATTATCAGGAAGCTTATCACGATGCGGGACAGTTCAAAGAGGAGGCGATTAGTCTGTTTAATTTCGGTTATCTCAGTCTCAAAGAACGAGCTAGAGCCGAACAATTGTACTGGGCTTGTTGTCACAAAATTCTGCAAGTGGCCCGACAACAGGATTATGTTCCCGATGACTTGGAAGACTTAGAGCAAATTATGGCCTCAATTTATTATGCCAATCTCTCGGTTTTTCAGTCAGTTCCCGATAGTTGGGCGATCGATCAACTATTTCCAATTATGCCGATCCATCGTCTCGATCGAGAACCTACCCAAAGAGGGATTCTCGCCGATTTAACCTGTGATAGTGACGGGAAAATTGCCCAGTTTATCGATTTGCGCGGGGACGTAAAATCAGTTTTAGAATTGCATCCGTTGGAGTACAAAAACGGTAAACATTCTCCAGAACCCTATTATCTAGGAATGTTTTTGGTGGGTGCTTATCAAGAGATTATGGGCAATTTACATAATCTTTTTGGCGATACTAACGTGGTACATATTCAGATGAGTCCCAAGGGATACGATATCGAGTATCTAGTCAAAGGAGATACGATCACGGAAGTATTAAGTTATGTGCAGTATTCCGCAGAAGACCTGTTAGAAAGAATTCGTCTTCGTTGTGAACAAGCTTTGCAGGAAAATCGCATGACTGTGGAAGAATCCCAATTACTCCTACAGGATTATGAACGCAGTTTGCGACGTTATACCTATCTAGTGGGTGGGGATTGTTGATTGCTCTTGCCGATCGAGTAATCGATCGAGGATGATAGAAAATAGACAAAATAGATAGGCAGTAAGGGGAAGCAGTGGAAAAGGGAACGCTGGTAGAATTTCGAGTTCAAGGAGAAAGGCGCTTAGGGGTGATCGATCGCCCAGAAGGTAAAAAAGATTGGATCGTCATCGATCAAGGGGGAAACCCGCATAAACTGCGTCCCCAACGCTTCGATTACATTATCAAAGCAGGTCCGTCCAACTATATGGAGATTGGCAATTTTCTGCGGGAAGTCCAACCCTATCTAGATGCTAGTGGTTTAGAAGTGGCCTGGGAATTATTAGCCGGGGAAAATCAGTTAGTCACTCCCGAAACCATGGCCGAGATTCTCTTTTCCGATCGCAGTCCGCAGTTTTGCTATGCGGCCCATTGTCTCTTGAGTGATGATAAAGTTTATTTTAAAAATAAAGGGGATGGTTACGAAGCCCGATCGGAAAATCAGGTAGAGGAAATCAAACACCAGCTAGAGGTGGAACAACAGCGTCAACGGGAAAAAAGCCAATTTCTCCAACGTCTCCAACAGGCCCTGGCCAGTGGAACGGTAGAATGGTCAGAAAGCGATCGAATTCGTCTGGAATCTCTAGAAAAATTTATCCTCCAACCCGAACAAAAATATCCAGCAGCCATGGACATACTCTCGCTGCTGGGCCGTTCCCAAACCCCCGAGGCTGCTTTTGAATTGTTAGTCGATTTGAAATGGTGGAGTAGTCACGAAAACCTTTTCCTGCGACGCAGTTCCTACCCCGTTCAATTCTCGAAAAAGGTACTTGATGTGGCGCGTCTTAATTTACTCAATCCCCCTGCGGATGCGGATGTCAACAATCGTCTCGATTTAACCCACCAAAAAATTTATACCATCGACGATGAAAGTACCGAGGAAATCGATGACGGATTATCGGTGGAAATGCTTGCGGATGGTGGTCATCGTCTCTGGATCCATATTGCCGATCCTAGCCGTTTAGTGCTTCCCGATGATGAATTAGACCTAGAAGCACGTCGTCGCAGTACCAGTCTTTATCTTCCCACGGGAATGGTTCCCATGTTTCCCCTAGAGTTGGCCGCCGGTCCAATGAGTTTGGTACAGGGTAAACTTTGTCCCGCATTGAGTTTTGGGGTAATCCTCGATGAAACGGGGGCGATCGCCGATTATCGGATCCATCCTAGTACAATTAAACCTACCTATCGCCTCACCTACGAAGATGTGGACGAAATGTTACATCTGGATCTGCAGCATGAACCGGAAGTGAAGATTCTCAACCGTTGGGCCAAACAACGCCACGCATGGCGCAAATCTCAGGGATCGATTAACATCCAAATGCCAGAATCATCGATTAAGGTGAAGGATAACGACGAAATTATCGTAGAATTGCAGGAAGTTTCCCCATCTCGGCAATTAGTCGCGGAAATGATGATTTTAGCTGGAGAAATCGCCGGTCGCTACTGTCAGGAACACGAGATCCCCGTGCCTTTCCGCGGACAACCACAACCGGAATTACCCCCCGATGAGGAGTTAATTTTACTACCTGCGGGCCCGGTGCGTTCCTGTGCCTTGCGTCGCTGTATGCCGCGCAGTGAGATGACGACGATTCCTAACCGTCATGCTAGTCTGGGATTGAATACCTATTCCCAAGTAACTTCGCCAATTCGCCGTTATACTGACCTTTTGACCCATTTTCAACTAAAAGCCCATCTCCGGGGCGATCAACTGCCTTTTACCCGGGATAGAATGCAGGAAATTCTCTATAGTGTCGCTAGTTCGGCCCAAGAAGCCACCTCGGTGGAACGACAAACTAATCGTTATTGGAGTTTGGAATTTTTGCGACGACAGGGAGATCAAGTCTGGCAAGCTTTGGTTTTACGCTGGCTGCGGGAAGAGGAAAATTTAGGCTTAATTTTATTGGAGGAATTGGGGTTAGAATTACCCCATCGTTTTGAGCGTTCGGTATCTTTAGGCGATCGCTTTCAAGTACAAGTTAGTCGCTCTGATCCCCACCGCGATGAGATCCGTTTTCGCGAGTTATCGGGTTTTGTCTCCTCCCAAGCAAGTTAATCTCTCGCGGAGTCAGTATTCAGGAGTCGGGTGATAGGGTGATAGGGATTTAGGGGTTTAGGGAAATTTCAGCCAAATGCTCCACTCCCCCACTACCCCACACCCTGCCACCACCGAAAAGCTTTTTGCCGCAAACCCTAAATAAGGTTCTTCGGTTTGTTTTATGCAAAGGAAAGGATTGCCAAAGATGAAATCCTTATATAGAAAGGCATTTAGCGATTTTTATCAATTGTTTTCGATCTAGAGCGAACTAATCAATTAAATCTCTTGCCAGATAAGAATTTAGTCGATTTATGCCACCCTATCGAACTATACTAAGTAACGAAGAACCATACTTGTCAATGTAAAGTTTTATTACAGGATTCAACGTTTCTGACCCTGATGTTCTCTATTCTCTGGTTACTCATCAACCCATTCAACTCTTACAAAAAAACCAGAATCAAGATTCTCTAAGTCAGGCAAATGTTTAGATTAACTTTATTTTCTAGGAATTCAGATTGGGATGACTAATTAACGTAAGTTCGGGATAAGCTGAAACCCTTATTCTGTCATTGGCTGGAACACTGATTCCCTCGTTGAGGAAGTCTCAAAATAGCCTTAACGCGAACATCAGATTAATTTAACCACGAGTTATGATCGCAAAAAAAGTGATTTTTTAATTATCGATACTTATCAAGGGATTCCAATTATCAATCCAGCCGAGTTTCTCACCTTTTTCTAAGGTCACTGAGATTTTTTTAAGGTTAAAAAAGATGGTAAAAATAAACCCCTTCAAGTGACTAAATGAAGGGGCGATCGCAAGTTTTTCATTGATGGTTTTTAGGAGACTTTTGTAGTTTCCATTTCTAAGAATTTGGATGACTTTAGTTTGCGTTTGAGGATTGAGGATGCACCGAGAGTGCCGAGGGCAAGGAAGCCGAGGGTGGAGGAAGGTTCGGGAATAGGAGTACATTGATCAAGGATATATCCTTGTTCAATAACTATTGGTGTGCTGGCGAATAATAGATTGTTTGGGGGCAGTTTGTCTGTAAAGCTAACTTTTACTGTGACGGTTTTTGGTTGTGGTTTAATTGGAGCATTAATAACCAATATGTTTTGCGGTTCAAGAAAAACAAAAGTAGGGAATTCTATTACATCTTTAGGATCATCAGTTGTTACAGTAATACCTAGTATTTTAACGCCTCCAATAAAATCAATAGCCTGCTTGAAATTCTTTTGATTGGTTGGTACTCTTACATTTTTCCAAGTATAAGTTGCGGTCGGTACGCTTCCTACTTCATTACTGACATAACCTTGTCCGGATATCCACGTCAAACCTGAAACACTTTCAATTCCGCTTTGTGTTTCATCAAACAGTGATTGACTACCCGCCTCAAAAGTTGTGTATTGCCCTATAAGACCTGGTGTTAATCTGTAGTCATAGTAAGCAAGTGCGTAACGATCTAAATCTAGCCAAGAAGGTATTTCTTCATTCGGAATATCCCCTATTGACAAAGCTCTAGCAGGAGCATCTTTATTAAAGGCAAAAGTTGCCACTACAGCAGTTCCAAGAGCTAAAGATAAAGTCAAACTTTTCATAAATATTGCCTCTGAAAAATATTTTCTACGCATTAGGTAAAACAACAGCCCAACTCAACAACAAAGATGGACAACAGAACAATACACGCTCCCCCCCCCGATAAAGTATCAAAAGCTACAATTTTAACAAATCTTTATATTTCTCCCCCTAGCAGCGACTCCCAAAGCAAGGAATCTCAATTAGTTTCCCCTGTTTTACTCCTTCTCAGGCGAACTATTGTCTTCGGTGAGGTATTGTGGCGCAGTATGTCGGATTCGGTAGGCGTTCTCCCTTGACTGCCCCTCAACGCGATCGCTAACCCAAATTAAGCACGATTATATTGCCATAAAGCCGAAGAGGCTTGGTCTCCAACCCCTTGAGGACAAGATAGACTGCACCTGCTCATTCTGTCGGCTGGAGAGGGGAAACCCGTTACTGATTCTGCTCACAGAGAAGGACTAATTTTATTGGTGTAGAATAGAGACAATTATTGAGAGAGAAAGAAAATGAGCACTATTTCCCTTGAAATCCCTGAAGAAATCTTAATTAGTCTCAAGGAAACTCCCGAAAATCTATCGAGAGAATTAAAAATATTGGCAGCCGTTAAACTCTTTGAACTTGACAAGTTATCTTCAGGACGTGCAGCACAATTAGCCGGAATGTCACGAGTAGAATTTCTAACTATTTTGGGGCGTTATCAAGTCTCCCCTTTTTCTTTAACGACTGAACAATTGGAACAAGATATTGTCAATGCCTAATCCTCAAGTCATTGTCAACACCTCTCCTCTACTGTACTTACATCAAGTGGGCTATTTGGAATTGCTCCAACGCTTGTATTCTCAAATCCTGACTCCTCCAGCAGTAATCGAAGAATTAGCAATCGGTAAAAATAAAGGAATTGATGTTCCCAATATTCAGGCGATTGAATGGATTTCAATTACTCTGGTTAAATCAGTCAGTCTAATTCCAGCTATTATTGATTTAGGGCAAGGAGAAGCAGAGGTATTAGCTTTGGGATTAGAAAATCCAGATAGTTTACTGATTTTTGATGATCAGTTAGCCCGACGTATTGCCGATTTATATCGCTTGAAATATTCAGGAACGCTTGGTGTTTTAGTTAAAGCGAAGCAGCAGGGCTATCTATCTTCTGTTGCTCCCGTTATTGCTAAGTTACGCCATCAAGGAATGTGGCTAACTGATAAAGTTGTCAATGATGTTCTTCGATTAGCTGGAGAGTAAGTATGCTAAAAAAAAAGGCTCTTCGTTACTTGGTATGGTTCGATAGGGGAGCATAAATCGACTAAATCCTTATCTGGCAAGAGACTTAATTGATTAGTTCGCTCTAGATCGAAAACAATTGACAAAAATCGCCAAATGTCTTTCTCTATAAGAGTTTCATTCCTTATAATCCTGTACGTTGCA
>NZ_JAPZQJ010000618.1:0-2247 GCF_027530405.1 Microcystis sp. LE19-41.2A
TAATACAGTGAGTTCTTTTCTTCTTCCGTGAATTCTAGGTTAATCATGTTTTTAATGAGTGCCTTGCTTCTAATTATGACTCTTAAACTATATTATTGTCCTTGAGTAAAAAATGCAAGTTGTAGCCGTGCAAAGTATAGCAGTTTTCCCAGAAGTGATACCCGATTGAGACGCTGAAAAGCCTATCTATAAGGAGACCTACTGGACATTATTGCACTAAAAACCGCTATATCGAGAAAACTTAACGTTTTTAGAACTTTTCTTGACTTTGATTTTATCCAACAGTGTAAAGCTGGAGAATTCAGTTATGATGACAACCAACAAATTAACCAAAACCTTTGCTTCCGGCTCTCTAGCCATCGGGGTTCTCGCCGGCTCGGTGTTTGCCGCTACCAGTGCGAGTGCCGCGACCTTAACTTGGACGGAATGGACGAGCGGAAATGCTCTTGTTCAGGGGGACAAAAAAATTACGTACGTATCGGGTGACATTGGGGCCGAGGGTGTGGATAACGTTTATCTGACCCAGGTTGGTACTGACTATTATTTCGCATACGATGCTATGGCAGGTCTCGTTGCGACTAATAGCAATTCCGGGTCTTTCACATATACAATCGAGGTCATTAACTCCGGCAATCTCATTGTCGGGGTTGACCTAGATTCAACCATATCATCCGGTTCCAACTACGGGAATGTAACCGAGACATTTGCTGAGATACCTGGGCTCTCCTTAGTTTCAGTTAACGGCTCACAGGACCCCGTTGTCGGTTTCACCCCTATCACCCCCAAGGCACTGTTGACCGTCACAAATACCCTAAATCCTAATGCTGGCCAAGGTCTATTCAGTTTACAAAATTCTTTCCACCAAATGGCGCCCACTCCCGTCCCCGAACCGGGTACTATCCTCGGACTTCTGGCAGTGGGTGGTTTAGGATTGGTTTCCCGCTTCAATAAGCAAAAATAACAGTTACCAATGTGTGCAAGACATTGATAACTGTGAGGTCGAAACAGCTAAAGGTTAGATACCCTATAGGGATTTCTAGCTTTTAGCTTTTTCTTAGGTGTTGATTCTAACACAGCTTTGGGGTTTTGGAGTGATCAGGGGGAAAATTCAGGGACTTTTTCCCTGAAAATAGGTAAAACCCTACACCCCGAACCGCCGAACGGCCGAAGCCTGCCCCCACGAAAAACTTTTTGCCGCAAACCCTATATAATTAAGCTTTGGGTAATTTATACCACCATAATTCTTGACCGCAAAAAACTGATGTCTTCTTTGCTCTCTGCTATTCCCCTCGACGCGATCGCTTATAATCCCCAGGGTTTAGTACCAGCGATCGCTCAAGACTATCTTGATGCTACAGTGTTAATGATGGCCTGGATGAATCGGGAATCCCTCGAAAAAACCCTCACCACTGGGGAAGCGTGGTATTGGAGTCGTTCTCGTCAAGAATTATGGCACAAGGGCGCTACTTCTGGCCATATCCAAAAGGTGCGTCAAATTCGCTACGATTGCGATAGTGATGCTATCTTACTGACTATTGAGCAAATCGGTGATATCGCCTGTCATACCGGCGAAAGAAGCTGTTTTCACCAGGTAAATTGGCAAAAATCACCGCCAGCGGCCGACACCCTCTCGGAATTGTTTAAGGTAATTTGCGATCGCAGAGACGATCCTCATCCGGAATCCTACACCTGTAAACTTTTGGCCGGGGGAGATAACAAAATTCTCAAGAAAATCGGCGAAGAATCGGCAGAAGTGGTCATGGCCTGCAAAGATAATGATGGCGATGCTATTGCCTCAGAAGTGGCCGATCTTTTTTATCATACCCTCGTCGCCCTCGCCTATCATCAAGTCCCCCTGCGAGATGTCTATAAAAAACTGCAAGACCGGCGCCGGTAATCAGTTATCAGTTATCAGTTATCAGTTATCAGATTTGAGTTTTAAGTGGGTGGGTGGAATTAAATATAAGATGAACGTAGGTTGGGTTGAAGCATGAAACCCAACGCCCGATTATGTTACGCTACCGCTAACCCATCCTACAAATAATTGTGCCTCCCTACTTAGGGTTTGCTGAATAAATCTAAAAACCTTGTTGGGTAAGACTTTTGGACTTTTTGTCAATCAAAAAGTACCGGGCATGGGAGTGATCAGGGGGAAAATTCCTGGACTTTTTCCCTGAAAATTAGGTAATTGGCCCCCTCAAAACCGGTAAAACCCCACACCCCACACCCCACACCCCACACCCTGCC
>NZ_JAPZQJ010000222.1:0-15518 GCF_027530405.1 Microcystis sp. LE19-41.2A
ACCAATTTTAGCAGATAGTTTCCCTTTAAAAATCCCAACTCAGTAGATTTACAAAAATGGGATGTACCCCCACCCAACCCCTTTTTTCCTTTTCACTTTTCACTTAATAAACTATGTTAGCAACTACGCATTATTTACTCAGGTCAAAACAAGACGGACAATATCTAGTAGCGCGTCTGAGAAAAGGTGAAAGCGAAACTCCGGCTAGTTATCTGCTTCTGTTTAAAGAATCCTACGATGCTTTAAGTTATATCAATACCCATGCTCAGGATTTAGCCAATAATTTTTCTGTGGAAACTCTCTCAGGAACACAATTAAAGGGACTAATGCAGCGATGGGGATTTGCAGGAATTGGTTTAGTTAGTGAACCTTTGGAACCGCAAGTGCAGTTTTTAGTCTACGAAAAAGGATTTAATCTCTAAACTATGAAAAGGCTGTTAATCACTGGAGTTAGTGGGTTTTTAGGTTGGCATATTTACCAAAAAACTCGCTCATACTGGGCAAGTTTTGGTACATACTTTAATCACAATGTCAATAGTAATGACCCGAATTTAATTAAAATTAACTTAACAGACTTAGCCGCAGTTAAAGAACTTTTTCAACAGATTAAACCCGACGCGGTAATTCATGCGGCTGCCCAATCAAAACCGAATCTCTGTCAAGAATTTCCCCAAGCATCCGAGGCAATTAATCTGACAGCTTCTCTAGAAATTGCCCGTTTGTGTAGTCAATATCAAATACCGCTAGTTTTTACCTCTACCGATTTAGTTTTTGATGGTAAAAATGCCCCCTATTCCGAACATGATCCCGTTTCTCCCGTCAGTGTCTATGGTGAGCAAAAAGTAGCGGCGGAAAAGGGTATTTTAGCAATATATCCTCAAGCAGCCATTTGTCGAATGCCTTTGATGTTTGGTTCCCCTTCTCCCAGCGCTAATAGTTTTCTGCAACCCTTTTTAAAAACCCTCCAAGAGGGAAAAGAATTATCTCTATTTACCGATGAATATCGTACAGCTGTTGGGGTTAATAGTGCGGTGGATGGGTTACTTTTGGCATTAGAAAAAGTGCAAGGGATTATTCATCTGGGAGGTAAAGAAAGAGTTTCTCGTTATCAATTTGGTTTACTAATGGCGGCAGTTTTTAACATTCCCAGAGAACAAATAAAACCCTGTTTACAGTGCGATTTTCCCATGATTGCGCCGCGTCCGCAGGATGTTTCTCTTGATAGTTCTCTTGCTTTTTCTTTAGGTTATCAACCATTAAGTATTAAAACCGAATTAGAGGCAATTAGAGATGAAATTATCTGAACAAAAGCGGACTATATTAATTATCTTGCTCCTTTTTTTTACCGCTATTCTCATGGCCAATTATTTTGAGGTAGGAATGACAGGAGTGTTAGCTTTTTTCGTTGCCTATCTTTCTAAAGGATTGCGAAAAGTTAAGTAAAAAAATTATTTTTTTTAATCAACAATCTCGAATTCTATTGACTGCTCTTGGGCAAAATTATAAGTAAAATGATCGACAATATTAGTATCGCTCAATTCGAGATTATAAAAATTGATCGC
This sequence comes from Microcystis sp. LE19-41.2A, assembly GCF_027530405.1. Taxonomy (NCBI): domain Bacteria; kingdom Bacillati; phylum Cyanobacteriota; class Cyanophyceae; order Chroococcales; family Microcystaceae; genus Microcystis; species Microcystis sp. LE19-41.2A. Next base: position 1,563 of record NZ_JAPZQJ010000222.1, read on the forward strand.
CGGTTGATCAAAAAGTGGGCCAGCGTGCCAAGTTCCCACCTCTAATTTAATAAAACAGTCCCCAGGGATGCGAAAAACCTTTAATTTTTCTAAATCCGGTTGAGGATAAGGACTAGGGGGGGCCACTCCTAAAAACCACTCTTGTCCCCCCAAAGAACCAAGACATTGGGTACATTGACTATGACGAGTAATTCGCTTAAATTTACGTCCGCGAGTCTGTAAACGCATAATATAAAAACGTGGCACACCGTTTTTTAAATGCAGTTGTGCATCGCTTTCATCAAACATTTTCCCATCATGACTAGAGGTTATTAATTGACCGTAGGGACGGAAACTCTCGGCGGTAATTAGTTGCGCTGACAGGGGACGAACGGTAATCGAATTACTCATAAAAATTACTGCTGACTAACAGTTATAGCTGTACCATCTCGGAGAGAAAGAATATTATTAATAGCAATTCTTTCCCCGGCATTTACTCCAGAAATAACCTGATAAGCTTGCCCTTGAATTGTGCCGACTTGAATTGGTTTTTGTCTGACCACTAAACGCTCCTCGGCGTTTTCTTGACCTTCTTTAGCCTTTTCTTTTTCGGCGACAAAAACAAAATTTTGCGCCCCGATGCTAGTCACTGCTGTGGTGGGAATTAATACCCCCGGTTTTTGATCCCAAATTAACCGCGTCCGCACATATTGGTTATTGCGAAGACTGCCATCATTAGTAAAGGCAAATTTCACTAAAACCGATTGGGTAGCTTGGGAAACGGTGGGGGAAATAAAAGTTACTTGACCGCGAACGCCCGGGCTGCCATCGGGATTAATAATTTCCACGGGCAACCCGACGCGCAGACGCGGTTGTAATTCCACGGGAATCTGCACATTTAGTTCCAAAGTTTTATTGTTAGTCAACGAGGTTAATTCTTCACCCAGGGAGATAATATCGCCGACTTTTCTTTGATTAAAATCGCCGACAAAACCATCAATCGGGGCGGTAATGGTGTTAAAAACTAAATTCTGGCGCGTCGCCCCTAATTGCCCCTCAGTGCTGGCTACCGCTGCTTGACGACTGTTCACTGTTGCCGCTGCCGCCGCCACCTGTTGCCGTGAGGCTAATTCGTTTTGAATGGCGATATTTAATGCTTCTTTGTTTGCCTGTAGGGTAGCTCTAGCCGCCGTCACCTGTTGACGGGCCGCATCACGATTTTTAGACCGGGCCTCTACTTCCGCCCTGGCGGCCTGAATGTCGCGGCGGCGATCATCTAAGTCCTGTTGGGGCTGTGCGCCTTGTTTGACCAGAAATTCGGCTCTTTTTAGGTTTTTTTCCGCCAAATCTAAATTAGCTCTCGCTCTCTGTAAATCAGCTTCGGCGGCGCTCAAGGTGGCGATCTGACTTTTCACATTGGCTTCGGCATTGGCCACATTTGCCCGATTCTGGGCAATTTGGGCTTTATTTGCCCTCGCTTGCGCTTGTCTTTGCCTTAAATCCGCCTCAGACGCATTCAGGTTCGCTTTGGCCGAATTTACCTGGCCGATGCCAGCGTTTACCTGTTGCTGTTGTTGTTCGGGATCCAATTCGGCGATTTTTTGTCCCTGAGTTACCTGATCGCCAGATTTAACGAAAATAGTGCGAATCCGACCAGTAATCTGAGGGGAGACGCTAACACGCTCTTGGGCGATCAAAGTACCCACAAATTCGCTACTTTGCACTAATTTGTCGGTGCCGAGGGTTTGCAGTTTGACGGGAACAGCCGCCGGTCGAGTGGCTTGGGGGGTTTGGGGGGCGCAACCGGTGATAATTAGGGAAACGGCGATCGACGAACCGATCGCTCTCGATACGTTAACGGATCGTTTAATCATTGTTAAATTTAGGGGTTTTTGGCGGAAAAAGTGCTAGGAAATCGGAAAAGGAAGAGGAAGATGAGGAGAGAAGCTTTTCCTTAAATTTTATTCTACAGAATTGATCGCCGTGATTATTTAACCTCTGGCATAATTAATTTTTGAGGGTTCAAAAACGGCAAAAATAAGGATTAAATTGCCTAAAATCTGTCAATAGACTATTTAATTGATTATTATTCATTCTTACTTAATTCTCCTGACTACTGACTACTGACTACTGACTCCTAACCCTAACAACAATTTTTGATTTTTACAAGAGGTCTATTGTTTGCTTTGCCCTAAGCTAACAATATTACAGGTAACTAATCTTTGGGCGAGGGTGGTGTATTCTAGGCGACCACCGGCGATCTGATATTCGTCCCGGGGCGCCGGCAGATGACCGACGGGAGCATTGAGGGTATAGTTAAGATTCTCTTTAAAAATAATCCAATCACCATCTTTACGCCAACCGATGCGATCGCCAAAAGTTTGAAAATTTTCGATCGCCACTAAGCGCCCCGGTCGATTACCCGTCTCGATAAAAATGCGAAATTGGGTACTGAAACTAAAACGACCCCCGGAAGCTTCTTTCCAGAGTTGATCCATCTTTTGCAGATCCCAACAGGCCAATTTTTGCAGGTCTTCCATGGTAAACCAGCCCTGTAATTCCCGTCCGGTTGCTTTCAGCATTAAATTACGGGTTTCATCGTTAGCTTGCCGCCAATTTTGTTGAGCGAGGAAATTTTTCAGGCGAGTGTAATTAATGCCCGTGGTCGGTGATACCATTTCCCCAGAGGTGGCAGTCTGGGCAACGATCGCCGGCAAGGGATTGAGAAATAAAGCGATCGCAAGAGTGATCTGACAGAAGGAAAAATTAATTCTCATAAACCCTATTTATTAACCTGATGCAAAGAAATCCTACAATAGCATAGACGAAATTTGCCGTTTTTACCGCCTCCTTAACGCCTATGGCTTTCACTTGGATCCGACACCACATTTTGGGATTGCAAGACTGGCAACCGGAAGAATACCAAACCCTGCTACAAACGGCCTCTAGTTTTCGTGAAGTTCTTTCCCGACGTACCAAGAAAGTGCCGGCCCTACAAGGTCAAGTGGTGACAAATCTTTTTTTTGAACCTTCCACCCGCACCCGTAGTAGTTTTGAACTAGCGGCGAAACGTCTCTCGGCCGATGTTCTCAATTTTGCCCCGGGTAGTTCCAGTTTGACTAAGGGGGAAACGATTCTCGATACCGCTTTAACCTATGTGGCCATGGGTACGGATATCTTTGTCATCCGACATCAACAGTCGGGGGTTCCCGATTTGATCGCGGGGGAAATGGACCGTTTGCAGTCGGGGGTCAGTATTCTTAATGCTGGGGACGGTCAACACGAACACCCCTCCCAGGGACTTTTAGACCTGTTTACGATCTGTTGTCTGTTAGATGAAGAAAATCCCCGTTTAGAACTGTTAGAGGGTAAAAAAATCGCTATTGTTGGGGATATACTCCATTCTCGTGTCGCTCGTTCCAATATCTGGAGTTTAACCACGGCTGGGGCGGAAGTACATTTGTCCGCACCCCCCACCCTACTGCCGAAATATTTTGGGGAATTGTGCGATCGCCTATTTCTCCACTGGGATTTAGAACCAGCTTTAGAAAAGGCCGATTTTGTGATGACCCTGCGACTGCAAAAAGAACGCATGACTGCCAATCTTTTGCCCAGTTTACGGGAATATCATCAAAGTTTTGGCATTACTCGTCCTCGTTTGCAATCCTGTCAACCGGGGGTTAAGGTACTTCATCCCGGTCCTGTGAATCGGGGAGTGGAAATTAGTTCCGATTTAATGGACGATCCCGATTTTAGTCTAATTTCCCAACAAGTTACCAGTGGTGTCGCTGTCAGAATGGCTTTGTTATACCTGATCGGTAATCTTCGCAGCGACCAGTAAAAGCTTCTCAGGGATTTGCTCTTTTAGTCTGGTTTCATTGAAACAATCCTAAAGTTTTTGTCAAGGTAAATATCATACTTTCTTCCTCCCTCACACACAGCATCTTCTGCTTCAAACTGGTTAGTCTCAACATCAAATTTCATCGCTTTAGGATTCCTACAACCCTGTTTTAGCAAAGCATCAGTCAACCGTGATGTTTCTTCCGGGGTCAAAGCCCGGTAATCACTACTATTAGCTTGACCCGCATAGATTGACATTCCTATAATGCTAAGAGATAGTAAGCTTATGATCGATTTGGTCTTCATTTTTTCAACTTCCTGAATACAGTAAAAACATCATTACAAGGGCTTTAGACCCAAATTTTCGGTAATTAGTTCGGCACGATTACCGATCAACTTTATGTTAGGAAAAGCATACCTATTTTGCAATAAGTATAAATACTCAAGCTACCCCTAGGGCTTTTCTAGAAACTTTGACCCATACCGAATTCCGTTCTCAAGGGACTAGATATGGCGACCTACTCCTCTCTTTTTTAACTAGGGTTGGCTGAATAAATCTAAAAACCTGGTTGGATAATATCTTTAGGCTTTTTTGAAATCCAAGACTGCGATCACCAACCCCAGAAGCCTTACAGAATGAGGGTTTGAACAGAGCGCTCGCCTCGAAGCACAAACGACATTAATTATACCTCATCTTTAAGAAAAACGCTGAAATTAAGTAGGTAGGCACAATTATTTGTAGGATGGGTTAGCGTTAGCGTAACATAATCGGGCGTTGGGTTTCATGCTTCAACCCAACCTACGTTCTTTAAGAAAAAAGCTGAAATTAACGAAGCGACAAAAGATAAAGATTCGGATTAAGTTAATTGAGAACTATTATTATAATTCTCTCAGAATATGCTAGAATGCTTTTCTATATCTCACCGAAAAGTAAAACCCTTGTTCTTGCAGTGAATTTCCGGAATTATCGACAGAAACTAACGGAATCCCGTAATCTAAACGAACAGTTAAACCATTAGCCACTAACCAGCGTAAACCTAATCCTATCCCTCCTAAAGTAGCAGGATCGGGATCAGGAAGTAAATTATTCCATCCAGTCCCCCCCTCAACAAATGAGGTAATTTGGGTTCTTCCGAACTTACCATGTAAAATCAACTAGCAAAATGCCAATTTAATAAACATCTAAGACTAAAGTTTTTAAAGTTTCTAAATCCATAGCCTCTCCTTTTAATCACCTTCAGTTTATTGTTAATTCCTTCCACTGTTCCTTGGGTTGTTCGGTTATCAAAATAGGCAGTTATTTCGTCAATCCACCGCCTCATTGTCTGGCAGCTTTTAGGAAAGTAAGCCATCGCCTTTTTTATCCAATCGCTCAAGGCAAATAATCCCTCATTCCCCTCCGTATTTTTCTCAAATACTTCTCTAAATTCCTCTTTTAATTTGTGCATTTCCCCAAGTTTTGGAGACACTTTATATACTTCTTCCAATTTTTTCCTTTCCTTCTCTACTAAGTCTCCTTCATTCTTTAATAAGGTATATTTGCTCTTGGCTATTCCTGCTAAGATATTTTCTTTATTTTTCTTATTTTTTATCTTGGTTGCCTCTCTTTTTACCTCCTTTCTGGCTTCATCTAGCTCGTTATTTACTTGTTTCATTACCTGGAATCTATCTCCTACTATTTGCGCTTGAGGCATTAGTTTTTCTGCCACATTTTTATACCCTATCCACAGGTCTATACTTACTTCCTCTATTTGGCTCAAAACCTCTTCTCCCCACTGTTTCAGATATTCTGTTAATGCTTCTTCTGTTCTTTTTTCTACTAAGCCTACAATTTTTCCTGTGTCTATAGCGTTTCTGATTCACAAGAGGTACATTTCCGATCCTGAACAGCTTAATCAGCAAAGGTTTAAGTGTGCCGCACAGATGCGAGAACCGCTATATATTTACTAACACAGCATAGTAATTTCCTTTTCCCTTTATCATGGCTATTTCATCTATTCCTAGTTTTTTTAGACCTTGAGGTTTTGCGGTTATTAAGTCTTCTCCTAAGTCTTTGAGCATCGTTTCTATTTCTTGTTCGCTTACTCCATTTCTTTCTGCCGTATTTTTGAGATCACTATTCAGGACTTCGGCCACTATTTTTTTTCTAAATCTGTCTGTGTAGGTTCTTTTCTTCGGCAAATAATTTAGTTCTTCTGTGAATTTTTTCCCACATTTCTCGCATCTCATCTGACGACGATTGATTCTCAGATATAATGCCTGTTCTCCAAAGGGTAAATCTCGGATTGTTAATTCATTATTTTGATGAAGTTTTTCCGTTTTACTTCCACAATGAATGCACTGGCTTTCTCTTGACATATTTTCTAAATGTAAAACAATTCCTGCATCGGTAATAATTTGATAATTGGTAACGACAACTCCTTCTAGGTGAAGTAGCTCGGTCATTAACTTTAATTGTGGATTTGATGGCATAAGTATAGCTTGTGTCTAAAATTGCTGGTCTTGGCTGTACGATTTCAACAAAAAGGAGGAATTCATAACTTTTCTTTTCCCAGTAATCAAACCCCTTTAGCAGTGGGTAAAAAGTATCTTTGGCAAGTCGCTATTCGTCAAAGTCCTGACGTTTGGATGATTCAACGAGCAGAATTTAGAGTGGTTGAAATGCCCATTTTTTTAAGTCAACAAGTGGCTAATTCACTTCAAAAAACTGAACAAGCAGAACGCTATGCCGAAAATGGGTTATGGTATGATGCTTTAATGACGAGCTTATCTTCAACCCATCAAGGAGAATTAAACCCTCAAGTTTCTAATTTTATTAAATCTCTCGTAGAATCTGAACATTTAGAGCCATCTGAAGGGGTTGATGCCAAAATTATTACTCGACGAAATAACACTTTAATAAAACTGGCAGAATATTACAAATAGGCTTAATTTTTGTTGAAATCCTATGAGTAAGGGTATAATTAAACTAAGAAATCAACATTTTCAGCTAAAGCCATGCAATTAGCCTTAGAACAAATTATCGTCAATCCCGGTCAACAGTTACTTTTAAAAGAGCTTAACTGGCAAAAATTTGAGACAATATTATCAGAATTAGGAGAAAGTCGTGCTTCTCGGTTATCCTACAGTAACGGAATATTAGAAATTATGGTACCTTTACCCGAACATGAAAAAGATAAAGAAATCATTAGTTATATGGTTCAGTTTTTGTTAGAAGTACTCAATATTGATTTTGAACCGTTAGGATCAACAACATTTAAAAACGAGCGGATGAATCAAGCAGTTGAACCTGATGCCTGTTTTTATATTAAAAACTATCAAGCCGTTATTGGCAAAAATAGACTTAATTTAGAAAGTGATCCCCCCCCTGATTTAGTCCTAGAAATTGATATTACTTCCCGTACCTATTTAGATAATTATCGACAGTTAGGTGTTCCAGAACTGTGGCGTTATACTCAAAGTGGCCTACAGATTAATTTATTACAAGAAGGAGAATATATTGAGTCTTTAAGCAGTCCCAATTTTCCTCAGATTCCGATTATTGAATTAATTAATCAATTTGTTAAACAAAGTCAACAACTGGGGAGAAGTGAAGCCATCAGAAACTTTAAAAATTGGCTGACGGAAAATATAGATAATAGTTGAAAAATCCTAACATTTTCGACTAAGATAAAGTCGTCCGTCTGGAGTGTAATAAACCCCTTGCGGTTCAATGATAGGATCACCCTTTTTCCAAGGTTGAGCGGGTGTTTCAGGAATAGGTTGAATGATTTCAGGGAAATAAGAGGGAGTATTCATATCTCCTGGCCGATTTTGGACACCTCCTGAGCCTTTTATGATAAAACTACCCCCGCGGTCCTGATTAGGTGAAATACAGCTATTAGCTAAGAGTTTTTCAGGGTTAATCAAGAATTCTGGCAACTGAACGATACTATTTTGAATAAAGGTCAAGTCTGGAATAATAATTGCACCTGAGACTGCACCACTGGCGTTAATATCGACTCTATCGTTACCATCTAGGGTATTAGGATCATTTTCACTCGAAATCGGTTGATAACCATTACCAAAAAATACAGGCGTATTAAATTGAATGTTGCCACCTCGTCCATCACGAGAAAAAGCTAAAATATCGCTATCATTGAATAATAGGATAGAATTAGCTGTTACAGTAATATTTCCGCCACCTCCTGCTCCATTATTTACATTCGTCCGAATATCGCTATCTCCCTGTAATCTGATGTTATCTGCGGTGAGGGTAATTTCTCCCCCTGCGCCTTGATTGGCATTTGCGGTAATATCACTATTAGTGGCACTGAATAAACCCGTCAGATTAATATTAATATTACCTGCGTTGCCTTGTCCTTCCGAACGAACGCTAATTTCTGATTGATTTTGGAGATTAAGAGAATTGGCGTTGATTTCGATCAATCCACCCCTAGCTAATGAATTTCTAGTTACTGCGGTAGATATTTGACTATTTTGATTCATTAATAGCTCATTCCCCACATTCAAGCGAATATTACCTGCATTGCCATCAGCACTTGTACTGGCAGTAATTCGAGCATTCCGTTCTAAGGATAAGGTATCGCTAATATTTAGCACAGCGTTTCCCGCATTTTTGGGACTAATGGTAGATGTAGAAATCACCGCGCCATCTGTGAGGGTTAAGCGTCTTGTTTCTATCAAAAGGTTTCCCCCTTCTCCTTGAGGTTGAAAATCAAACCCAATGATCCCTGTTGAGGTAAAAATCCCACTAGGAAATCTCAGATCAGAGGATATTCCTGTAATGTAAAGGCTATCGCTCGCTCTGAGCAGAATATCTCCTCCTTTTCCTTGATCAAACGTGGCCGCAGAAATTTGCGCCCCGTTACTTATTCTTAAAGTTTTTGTGTTAATCTCAAGATTTCCTGCATTCCCTCTTCCGAAAGTATCTGTGTAGATAGCACTATCAAAATCATCTATATTAATGCTTTCTGAAGCATTAATGATTAAATTTCCCCCTTGACCAGAACTGGTTGCATTGAGAATTTCTCCCCCTTCATTAATATTTAAAATTTGTGTTTCAATGATTAAGTTTCCTGCTGAACCAGTTTGATCTTGACTTGCACCCAAAGAGCCCGCTGCAATAAAACCATCATCAATCACATTAACGCCATTTTGGGCATTAATAATTAAATTTCCCCCCTTTCCTTGTCCAAGGGTAGTGGTTTCAATAAGAGATGCTCCCTGTACCGTTAAATTATTGGTTTTAATAATGACACTCCCACTATCACCAAGAGTATCAATAAACGTTCCAGTACCAATAATCGAACCATTACTCAAACGAATATCCTGCGCTTGAATTGAAATATCTCTCCCATCTTGGTCAGAAAGTGTTACTGATAAAATGGCAGATTCATTGATTAAAGCGACCTTTTGAGCGGTTAACTTGATCTCGCCCCCTCCTAACCCGCTACTATTTAGCAAGGCCAGTTGAGATAAGGTAATTTGACCTTGGGATTGACTATCTATCCCTTCATATCCTAGCCTCCATCCCTTAGGAACAGGAGTTAAGCTGACATTACCCATATTTCTGACGCTTCCGACTTCTATTCTTCCCCCCAAAGCGGTTAAACTTCCACTATTTAAAGTCACATCCCCCCCCGACTAGGGCAATGGTTTGGTTAGGAAAAACCTGTAAACCGACAGGGCGAGTTAAAATATTCTCAATTAGGGTTTTTGTCCCTTCTAAAACTTCATTCGGACCTCCTGCCACTTTAGGGATACTTTGAAGAACACCTGTAAGGGATTGTTCGGGGCCTTGTAGGGTAATCGGTTTAGGAGAAGATGAGGTGAAACCTAAACCAATAGGGGTACTAATAGTTAAAATAGGGGAAGATTGGGTTAAATTTGCCCTAAAAACCGTCCCATCTGCAAATTTTATCTGATTAGCGGTTGTGGCGATAAATGACCCCCCTAAGTTTAACCTCGCATCGGGTCCAAATAAAATCCCATTCGGGTTGAGAAAAAATAAGCTTGCTGTTCCTAAGTCTTGGGGTTGAATTAAACTTGATAAGTTAGTATTCGGTAAAGGGGACAAACTCCGTAGATTAATCAGTAAATTATTAATCGTTTCTGCTTTAATAAGCGATAAATTGCCTAAGAGCTCCGAAGGATTATTCCCTGTTACCCGAATTAAAATATTATTCACGTCCTTGGCATTGGTTAAAATAATCGTCTGCCCTTCACGAATGTTAAAATCCTGAAAACTTTGAAACAGATTTTCACCTCTTCTTGCACCACCTTGAATTAGTTGTAGCAGTTGATTAAAAGTGATAACGAAAGCACCTTCGATTCCTAAGCTAGTATCTGGAATAATTTGAGCAATAGCTGGACTTTTAACTGAAAATAGACTCAAGGAGATTAATAAGCTAACAAGGTTACGAAATTTTAACATTTTTATCCTGAACATTGTTACATCACTCCTCAACTTTTTATAGTAGGATTACAGCATTGATTCAATGATCGACTTAGTAAACCGTGTTTCATCGCTTTTTCTCCTATTCGCGTCTTTTGATCTGGCTATTTGTCGCCAGCTTAGTCTTTTTTTCGGGATTAGGCAAAATAACACCCTCTCACTTTATCTTATTTCATGCTCCTTTGATGGCTCAATCGATGAGTCCTCGTCAATGGGTACAAGAGGGAATTGACGCTTATCAAGCAGGAAATTATCAAGAAGCAGTAAAAATCTGGAAAAAAGCTTTATCTGCTTCCTCAGAACCCCAAGAAAAGCAAATTATCCTTGAAAACTTAGCAACAGCTTATCAAAAATTAAATCAAAATGAGCAAGTCTTTGAAACCTTAGAAAAGTTAGAAAAATATGCCATTAAAACAGGAAATAAAGGGAAACTAAGTCAAATATTAACACAAAAAGCGCAAATTTATCTTAATATTGGTCAACCACAAACAGCGATCGCTCTTTTATGTGCTTCAACCGATGAAAAAACCTGTCAACCTAATACCGCCTTAGCTATCAGTCGTCAGATAGAGGATACAAGCATAGAACGTTCAGCATTAGGAATTTTAGCAGAAGCTTACCGTTTTAGCGGAAAATATGACCAAAGTATTCAAACCCTAGAAACCGCTCTATCTTTACCCTCTACAGAAGCTCAAACATCCTTAAAACAAAGCTTAGGCAATTCTTATACAGCTAGAGGTCAATTATCCCAATTACGGGCAAAATCTGCTGAAAAACAAGATCATAACCGCTCCAATACTTTTCAAAAACAAGCGATCTCCGACTATCAACAAGCTACCAAAAATTTCCGTGCTAACTTAAATGGATCAGAAGATCCTTTAACAAAACTAGAGAATTTATTAAATTTAATTCGTTTATCCTATTATTCTCAAAATTTTCAGATAATTTCTCCCCAACAACGGCAAAATGATTTACAACAGGCGTTAATCTTGCTCCCTATGGTCCCTCAAAATGTAACAACGGTTTACGCTAGTATTGACTTAGCGAGTCTACCCGCCTTTTCTTTAGCCTTAAGTACCCCTTTAATCCAATGTCCGACGCAATGGCAACTATCTGACTATCAAAGATTATCCATTCTCGATAATGCTTTAACAATTGCTAAAAATCTTAATAATCCTCGTGTAGAGTCTTTTGCATTAGGCGCAATCGGTCATTTTTATGAATGTCTTGGCAGAACAAAAGAAGCCTTAACCCTAACACAGAAAGCGATTTTAGTGGCTAATCAAGATTTAAACACAAAAGATGGCTTATATCTTTTGGAATGGCAAAAAGGGCGTATTTTTCAAGCAAAAGGACAATTCAACCTCGCCGTTAACGCCTATCAAAACGCCTATAATACTCTTGAAAATATCCGTAGTGACTTATTAACGACTGAAAAAGACGTACAATTGGACTTTCGTGATAGTATTGAACCTATTTATCGTCAACTTGCTCAATTAAAGCTACAATTAGCTGATTCTCAAAGTTTATCATCTATACAACAAAAACAAGAATTAAAAGAAGTCCTCAAGATTATTGATCATCTAAGACTCGCAGAATTGCAAAATCATCTGGGAAATGACTGTTTTTTGCGGATTGATGCCCCTGATTCTCAGCCTATATCTGCTTTTCCTCAGACGGCAATTATTAATTCTTTAATGTTTCAAGAGAAAACAGCAATCATTATAATTTTACCCGATCAAAGTATAAAAATTCACTGGATTAAGCAGAATAAAGCCAATATTATCGAAAATATTGCTCAATTTCGTCAAAGTATCTTAGATGGGTTTTTAACTCTAGGTGATTATGACACAAGCTTATCTGAAACCCTCTATAGTCAGATAATTCGTCCTTTTGAGACTGATTTACAGGAATACGACGTAAAAAACTTAGTTTTTATCCAAGATAGTCCTTTTCGCCCCATCCCTATGGCTGCTTTACATGATGGTAAACAATTTCTGATCGAAAAATATGCTGTCTCTACTACCCCTAGTTTATCCTTAACCTTTCTGCAAAAAAGAACCTTATCTGACAATAAAACGTTAATTTTAGGAGTCACCGAAGAAAGTCAGATTGATGGTCAAATTTTTCCTTCTTTAGATAATATTCCCCTTGAAATTGCCACCATTTCCCAACAATTTCCTAATCATCAACTGCTAGTTAATCAACAATTTAACCCCCAAACCCTCACCCAAACATTAGATAATGCTGACTACTCCATTATTCATATTGCCACCCATGCTCAATTTGGGACAATTCCAGATGACACCTTTCTGGTGGCGGGAAATAATGATAAAATAGCCCTTAAAAGTCTTGAAAATACCTTAAGACTGCTTGAATCAGGCTCTAACTCTGTTGAACTTCTCACCTTAACCGCCTGTGAAACCGCAGAAGGAGACGAACGATCTGCGCTAGGATTAGCAGGAGTAGCGATACAAGCAGGGGTTCAAAGTGCGATTGCGTCTTTATGGCCAGTTTCTGATCAATCTACGTTACAATTAATCTTGGCTTTTTATGACAATTTAATTAATTCAGGGGTTAATAAAGCAGAAGCCTTAAGAGAGGCTCAAATCCAATTAATTCAAGCTCAAAGTAATCCAGATATTAATAATCAGTATAGTCATCCCGTTTATTGGTCTTCTTTTATCTTAATTGGAAATTGGTTATAAACATTAGACTTCCTGCGGAAGTCAGGCAATAGGAACTCATGCAACAGGCAACAGAAAGAAGAATAGATGGCTCTCCTCGACTTTGTGTGATAATCAGTGCTTATCATTCGTAGGAGTCTTCCTAGGCAAGGCTTTGAAGACTATATTTTTTTTGAAAAATTATCCCTATTCTTCTTCCTTCCACACAGAAACGAGAAGAGCCAATAGAATGCTTTCAGCATCAGGATTGATTACTTTTTGACTTGTGCAAGAGGTTCAATTTCCTTTTTTACTTTTGACTGGGTACAAGACATCCTTGAAGTCAACGACAGTTCAGTTTGTTACTAGAATCTAGTTCACAAAAATAGATTAGATCATTGTTTTGAGCAGGGGATTTTTTAACCTCAGTGGGTGTGGATAAATCAGACGGGACAGGGGTTACAGCCGTTGGTGCTAGTTCTGAAAGTACCATGGTTATTCATTCCTCGTAGTTCGATTTTTACTTTGATGATTAATCAATTCATCGAGGCCGATTAAAATTCTAGAAACTAGCAGAATGAGAGCCTCTTAATTAAGAAAATATCCTGTAGAGGCTGTTAAAAAGTTACTGTTTTCTTGTCAGTTAAATTTTGTTAAGATAATGCCCAAAAACTACAATTTATGGTAGGAAAAGAGGTAAGTCGAAACCGAGTTTGATTTTTGCTTACTCTAAATCAGAAAGGGCATTGGGCAAGATTAGCTAACTAGGGTTTGCTGAAAAAGTTGTTCGTGGGGGGCAGGGTGTAGGGTTTTAGCGATTTCGAGGGGGTCAATTACCTAATTTTCAGGGAAAAAGTACCTGAAGCCGATCACTCCCAGATATGGTACTTTTTGATTTCCAAACAGTCTAAAAGTCTTACCCAATAGACCTCGACCTAATATTATCTCAAGACCAAAAGTCTTTCTAGTTAAGGAATCTACCCGAATAAAAATTATTTTAATTGCCTCATATTT
>NZ_JAPZQJ010000313.1:0-3095 GCF_027530405.1 Microcystis sp. LE19-41.2A
CTAGAACAAGAATTAATCATTGGCGAAGTTTTAGAAATCATCAATGCTTTACCCCCTAATTTATTAAGAGAAGTAAGAGATTTTGCTAAAGTTTTAGAACATAGAAAGTGATGAAGTCGGGCAAAGTTTACTACCCCAGTATTTGCATCTGGTGGTTTTTTTCTTCGGGAAATTTAAACAGAAAAACTGTAATGACATTAAACATAGATAAAAAACTATAACAAAGATAGATAAAAACTCAGAATAAAACTATTGACTCAGCAGAAAAAAGGTGGTATGACTGAACTCAACAATAATGGAGGATTTACCCCATGAAAACCAAAAAACTGACCCCCCGCAATGCCGCTCCTGTTCAACGGGAAAATACCGCTACCGTCTCTCGTAATGACAATGCGATCGCCCCCCTAGATTTACTCCGAAGAGGTTCAAAAGGAAATGCTCCTTTTGCGGGCGACGACGCGGAGTAGTCCTCATAATTCTAACACTCACCTCAAAAAGTGTCAAAAGTCTTTTTCTGTCTCCCTTAGCGCACGGTTCGCATCAACGAATTGACGCACAATCCTTGTTAATTCGGGGCTTTCGGATACCGGGCATCGTGGAGGCGGAGAAGCTTCTTGAGCAGGGGAGAGAGGGAGCGGGGGAGTACAGGTTTTTGCTCTTCTGTTGTCTCCCTTTTCCTTGGTTCACGAGTGCTAGAAGATTTAGTCAATGCTACTTAAAAAGTCGGGGATTGTCTTTGACTTCTCTTGGTCAAAAATTAGAGTTTTCAATAAGTCCCCGATTGATGTTTCTAACAGTAATTCGCTTATTTTAAGAGCGATTTGGTCTTTGTTGCCTGTGCCTTTTTTGTTGCCAAATTGTTACAAAATTTAATAAAAAAAGCCTTGACAATTGAGTTACTTTAGGTAAAAAATAAGACCAACCTAATGTTGTTAAGACTTAGGAAAAAAGACAATTTAAAAAATCAATGGCGTTAGCTAAAGCGGTTAAACGAGGATTAAAATAGCCTTATTTTTTTATTTTAAAGAATTTAGATACTTATTTACAAATTCAGAAGGCATTAAACATTCAAATTCACCTGTTTGTTGAACCAAAATCTTAATTAACTTATGATTAGCAGATATAAAACATTGAGATTGACCAACTTTTGCCGTTAAATAGACTCCTACATCTTCACGAGGAATTACTCCCAAAGCCTCCATTTCAGCTAACTCAAAATCATCAATCTGGACATAGCAAAACTTTAAGTTTTGCCAAATCCTTCCAATTATTTCTCCACTCCAATCTTTATTTTTTAAACGTTTGGCAACTCTGGTAATTTGGTTAATAAGTTCTTCAGAAATTATTACCCCCACAGGATTATCGTTTGGGGCTTCCCAACCTAACCATTGTAGAATTAAACCTTCAGGACTTTCTAGCTCAACTGCACCGATTAAATAAACATTAGTGTCTAAAAAAATTAATTCAGGAATTTTCTTCATTGTATTGAATCTTGTTTTTGTTGACGTTCTTGAGATATTTCCCGTTTAATATCTTGGACAAGATCAACAATTTTCTCTCTTGAATCATAACCTGCTTCGGTCAAAGATTGTTTTAACTCCTGTTGTAATTGTTCTGCTGACATTAAAGGATGTTGTTGATATTTACTGATTTGTTGCCAAAAGTTATTAATCTCTGTTTCTGTTTCTTCCCAAAGAATGATAACTCTTACCGAACTGGGTGGAGTCCCTTTAATTGGGTGGTCTAAAGATAATTGACCTACCTTATCGATCTTTCCAGTAGATTGAATTGCTTTCATAGTTATAAAGATTTTTGCCAACGACTTTTATTGGCATGACCTATTCTATCACTACTTCACTCAGACAAAATCTCACCAAGAAATATTTGGTAACAAATTATCACAAAAAGCTTGACAAGTGCTTAAACATCAGGTTAAACTCCCCGTCAAGTCAAATTTCACCTTAAATTCTGGAGAGGAACGTCCTTTTGCGGGAGACGACGCAGAGTAATCCCCCTGATTCTAGCACGAACCTCAAATCAGGTCAAAAGTCTTTTTCTTCTTGCCAGGGCGCACGGTTTGCCTCAATGAATTGACGTACAACCCTAGTTAAATTCAGGGCTTTCGGAAGCTTCTTGAGCGGGGGGCGGGGGAGTACAGATTTTTGAGCTTCTGTTGTCTCCCTTTTCCTTGGCTCACGAGTGCTAGAAGACTTAGGTTCAGGGAGATGAACCCGTCTATCTCGCAGTCTGTCCAAAATCTGTTAAAATTATAAGATGCTAAAAAGTCTGCGCTATAATACTCAGCTAGGATGATATAAAAGTAATTATGGAGAAGCAATGAACACTATCCAACTGACACCAGAAATAGAAAATTTGATTGCTCAACAAATTAAAACAGGAAAATATCAAGATGATTTAGCCGTTATTCAAGAGGGATTGCGTTTATTGGCAGAAAGAGACAGAATTTATCGAGGAAGATTTGAGCAATTGAAACAGGAAGTCATGATTGGTGTGCAAGAGTTAAGGCGTGGAGAAAGTTTTGATGGTAGAGAATTTATTAACAGATTAAAAGCCACAAATCTTCAGGATAGTGGCTCTTGAATTATGACGGTTATTTTAATATCTTCAAAGGCTAAACGAAGATTTAGAAATTATCAATGATCGGATTGCTTATTCTAATATTCAAGCTCCCAATCAGTTGTTAGATAAGATTCTTGATAAATTTGAAATCTTAGCCAGTTTTCCTAATGTGGGAAAAAACAGGAATGAATTGATTATGGGTTTACGAAGTTTTCCTGTAGAAGATTATCTAATCTTTTATTTTCCTCTTGAAAACGGAATTAAAATCGCAAGAGTAGTTAGTGGATATAGAGATTTAGATGCTATGTTTGATCTTGATTAAGAAAGTGATCGCATCAAGCTAAACTTAACAAAAACTCAATAAAAATTTACCAAAAAACTATTGACAAGAAAAGTAAAGACTGCTAATCTGGAAACTCTAAATATTTTGAGGATTGAGAGTAATTGTCATTAACTAATCGAGAAAATGCTTTTATTCAGCCTGAAAAACTCATTGATTATTTACTTTCAGAAAA
>NZ_JAPZQJ010000575.1:0-3779 GCF_027530405.1 Microcystis sp. LE19-41.2A
GCTAAATATTGCCGTAACGCACCACAAAGAAAAGTTTTTGGTGCGTTACGCTACGCTAACACACCCTACTGGATTGTTTCAGCAGTTAAGTAGGGTGCGTTAGGCAATCCCTTGTTTTCAGGGAAAAAATCAAGAGCGAAATATTGCCGTAACGCACCACAAAGAAAAGTTTTTGGTGCGTTACGCTACGCTAACACACCCTACTTTTATAAGCCGCTATGACGGAGGAGAGGTTCGGTACTGGGTTCGCGACCGCGGAAAGCTTTAAAAACATTCATAGGATGAGAACTTCCCCCCATAGCTAAGACAGTATCGCGAAAACGGCGGCCGATCGCTTTCACTGCTTCTTCGTTATCTAATCCCACTTCCTCGAAAGCGGCAAAAGCATCGGCGCTGAGAACTTCTGCCCATTTATAACTATAGTAACCCGCCGCATAACCGCCAGCGAAAATATGCCCAAAAGAACATAAGAAAGCATCTTCTGGTAGGGGAGGAATGATCGTCGTCGTCGCCGCTAAACGCTGTCTGACTTGTTTAGGAGTTTCGCCGCCATTGGGTTGATAACGATGGTGTAATTCCAAATCTACTAAAGACAAATGTAACTGACGCAGCATAGCCGAACCGCTCATATAATTCTTAGCTAGGAGCAGTTTTTGATAGTAATGTTCGGGGAGAGTTTCACCGGTTTCGTAGTGTTTGGCCATACTCATTAAAGTAGGGCGATCATAACACCAATTTTCCATAAATTGACTGGGCAATTCCACCGCATCCCACTCAACGTTATTAATACCCGCTGCGCCGGAATAATCCACAGTGGTTAACATATGCTGTAAACCGTGGCCAAATTCGTGAAATAGGGTAGTTACCTCCTCAAAGGTCATTAAACTGGGGTTTCCGTCCACTGGAGGCGTTTGATTGCAGATTAAATAGGCCACAGGTAAACGCACCTCGGCACCAGTTTTGGCGCGACCGATACAGACATCCATCCAAGCACCGCCGCGTTTTTCGGCGGGACGACTGTAGGCATCGAGGTAGAAATAGGCGATTTTTTCGCCCTTTTCGTCGTTAATCTGGAAATAACGCACATCAGGATGCCAGATAGGTGCTTTACCGTCGGTAGCGATAATTTCCACCCCAAAAATCCGTTTAGCGAGGCTAAATATGCCTTCTAAAACCCGTGGTAGGGGGAAATAGGGGCGTAATTCCTCGGCACTAAAGTTAAACTTGGCCTGACGCTGTTTTTCTGACCAATAGGCTATATCCCAATGCTTGAGATCGTCGGTTCCCGCAAAAGTTTTTAAGGCCTCTAAATCCTGTTTTGCCGCTTCATAGCTTACTTGGCGTAAATTGTCAAGCAATTTCTCGATTTCATCCACAGAATTGGCCATTTTCCGGGCAAGACTGACCTCGGCGTAGGTACTATAACCTAAAAGATGGGCCTGTTCCTGACGAAGTTGCAAAATGCGATCGATTAAGGGATTATTATCCAATTCTCCCAGATCAGCCCGACTAACGTAGGCTTTATAGAGTTTTTCCCGCAATTCCCGATTATCGCTGTACTTCATAAAGGGGAAATAACTGGGAAAATCGAGGGTAATCACCCAGGGACCAGTTTCGGTGCTGGCGTTAGTTTCCCCTTGGCCCCGGGCGGTTTGGGCGGCTAAACTGAGGAGACTAGGGGGTAAACCGGCGATATCTTCTGGGGTTGTTAGTTTTAGTTGAAAAGCTTTGGTGGCATCGAGGAGGTTATTAGAAAATTTCGTGGTGATTTCCGCTAATTCCAGTTGAATCGCGTTAAATCTGTCTTTTTTCTCCCCTACCAATCCCACCCCGGCCAATTGGGCATCCCGCAGAGAAGCTTCGACAATGCGCTGTTGTGCCTCGTCTAATTGCCCCCAGCTTTCCCCTTGACGCAGGGACGAGAATGCCTCATAAATGGGTTTACTTTGGCTTAAACGGCTAATAAACTCGACTACCTGTGGTTGTACGGTTTCGTAAGCTTGACGCAATTCCGGGCTATTTTTTACCCCCATCAGATGACCGATAATCCCCCAACTCCAGCTTAAACGTTCTTCGATCCGGGTGAGGGGTTCGACTAATTTTTCCCAGGTGGGGGCAATCTGCGCTTCTAGATCGGTTAATTCTCTGGCCAGTTCCTGCAAAAGTTGCGTCATCCCAGGGACAATTAGGCTGGGTTGGATTTGGTCAAAAGCCGGTAATCCTTGACCGGCAAGCAGCGGGTTACTGGTGTTCGTCATAATTGTTGGTCTGGAAGGGTGGGTAATCTGTATCTTTTACTACCCTAACCCAAATCCCCGACCATCTATCCGGGCGATCGAACGCCGGAGCTTTTTCAGTGGGGTGTGGGGTGTGGGGTGTGGGGTGTAGGGTGTGGGGTGTAGGGTGTAGGGAAAGAAACCTCTTTCATCTGTGGGGGTGAAAATTTTTTCATTGGGACTGCCTCTGTTGATCAAAGATAAGCAAAAATTATTTATTGACTCCAAAAACTTGAGAATATTTAAATTAACATTCCGCAATATTTACAAATTCTTAAGAATTAATTGAGAAAGATTTTTATTTAACAACGATGTTACAATGGTTACAGCGATTTTACTGAATTTCATAATGGGTTATTCTGTGCTTTTTTGGGCAGCAATGGTTGAAACCCTTGCCACACCTAGAAGGTGATCCTAATTAAGACGGTCAAATCAGTCAATTTCACCCATAACGATGATCTTTTTTTTGTGTAGTTTTATTGCAAAAAAAAAGTTTTTTTGACAAAAAGCACAAAGTATGATAGTACCCAACGTATTTCTGGCTGCGAGTAATTATTGTAGAGGGGGAGAAAGGAGAAGGGAGAGCATCTCACCTTTGCAATGAGCATAAATACTTAGTGGAAAAATAGGCTTTTCGAGGGTAATTCTTGTTTTAATTCTCCATGTACGCAGTCTTTAAAAGCCTCTATTTCGTTCCAAGACACGATTAAGAGTGGCTTTTAGGCTAAGTATAATTACTTATCGCGTAAATGAGATGCTCCCCAGATTGTCAATAATATCATCGGGTAATTTTGAGAGATTGGCCAGGGTTCTTTTTTTGACTTGTTCTCCTTCTCGGTAGGACTCTCGAAGAAGAACAGCGGGGGGGGGAATTACGGTTAGGAACTTTTTCTATATACATGGCTATCATTTTAGCAAATGGAGAGAATTCTTGTCCATTAAGAAATGTTACAAATTACATGGGTACATTAAGAAAAGTTAAGGGGGTGCATCCATTGATGGATAAGGGTTTTCGGCTATTATGGTATATATGTATGGGGTAAGTTCAGCTATAGTAGAAATGGAACTGGGAATCGGAACGATGATCGAGCGACACAGAAGGAGATTGGCTAACGGGGAGGAGCGGGTCTATACTTACGGGGTTGGAGCGGACGGTGAGCGTCAGTCTTTGTCGATCCGTTCCGTTGATGATTCCCTTTCAATCCCCTGCTATAGGCGAGCAGAAAAAGAGCGGGTGGTGGCCGCCCTACTAGCCAATGCCAGTTTGTTGGTGGTGGGGGAAGCTGGTGCGGGAAAGACCTTTTTAGCGGAGCGGGTAATTGAGGACTTGTTGGGGCGGGGGTTTCCGGTGTCCGCCCCTGCTATCGGCACGGTCAAACAGATGCTTCTGGAAATCGCCGGGGATTTGGAGGTAGATACGGAGACGCTAGAGGGCAAACCGATGACGGCACAACAGTTACAGGAAACCATCGCCGAATGGTTAGAGGGTAACGTCGCTTTTCT
>NZ_JAPZQJ010000660.1:0-1289 GCF_027530405.1 Microcystis sp. LE19-41.2A
TTTTGTACCAAGCTATGTACTACAAGAAGGATAATGCAAGGTTTTTGAAAGTCCCAATCCTATTTTCTTGCACTAACATCGGACTTTAACAGGTCAAAAGCCTTATTTTAAAAGGGTTTTACCATTATTCAGCAAACCCTATTTAATTCCACCCACCTACTTACCATTATTCAGCAAACCCTATGATAATATTTCAATCCTTTTTTCACCAACTCTAAGGCCGACTCGCTGACATTTTAAAAGAGTTGTTTGGCATTTTTGGTGCGCGTCTCGCTCTTAGCTTGTGCTGTGTCAGGTAGATAGCAGCCCAGAGAACTTTGATTCCTTCTTAATTCTCGCGCTGGTCGTGCTTTGATGACATCCGAGCCAGACGGCCATTTGCCGTTGAGATAAATTTCCCTCTTGACTAAGTTGGTAGAGCAAGTTTCTTTGTTCTATGTTAAGATGTTTTCGGCTGGTTTTTGGGTCTGATTTGTTGTTGTTAATGATCAGACAGTACCTGATGAGCCTTTCTTTGTCAACTCTTGAGGTTGATGCGTTTCATTTTTGAATTGACGTTTTATTGGCTGTTGTCTGGTTTCAATTTCTTCTCCAACTGCTCCTGATTTCAGGATTTCTACTGTTGGGTATTCCTTTTTATATTCTCCTTCCACTGATAGAGAAGTCGAATCTAAATGGCAATTCTCGGTCGCTACACCAAATTTTTTTACGGCCGCTAAACTAATGAGTAGGAAAATACCCGAAACATCCAGTTGATAAAGTTTGTCCATTACTCGACCAATTTTATCATCATTCAGGAGTTTGGGTTCGATGCCCTCTCCCAGCAAATGTTCGCTTGCTTTATCTTCAAAAAATTGAGGAAATAAATACAAGGACCCGGAGACAAATCCCAATCCATTCAGGATAATTGCTTTCACGACTTGCCCCGCTGTGACAATTTCTCCTCGCTCAATTGAGACTTGTTCGTTGATAATTTCGACGATTCCTATTTCATCGATAATTCCGGCTACTAATCCCAGATGGTCTATAGCGTTTTTCAGTCTGCTGAGGTACAAAAGTTATGGGTTTTAGGCACTCATGCAAGAGGCAAAAGGCAAAAGGCAAAAGGGAAGAAAAATAGGTGTACCTCACTAGCTTAGGAAACGCTATAGATTTTTGACTTCAATTTCTGTTGATTGATTCCTGGTCGAACAGTCCACTCGCCTCAGTTTTCCAACAATTCCTATTTTTTCATAATTAGGGCTTGCTGAATAAATCTAAAAACCTTGTTGGGTAAGACTTTTAGACTT
>NZ_JAPZQJ010000039.1:0-2261 GCF_027530405.1 Microcystis sp. LE19-41.2A
CAACGGTCGTGGTTGATCCCATTGCTGACACCGTACAGGAAAACAGCGAATCAGTTATTTTAACCGTCAATTCTGGGACGGGCTACATTGGTGGTTCTCCTAATACAGCAACGGGAACTATTATTTCTGAGGAAGGATTTACCACCTACTTCTGGGATGATTTTGCCAATAACAGCAAGGGTTGGACTCTGGGTACAGAATGGCAAATCGGTGCGGCCACAGCTTCTACAGGTCACGTATATGGGAACCCTGATCCCGGAACGGACAATACTCCCACAGCCGATAATGGTGTAGCTGGGGTTGTTATTGGTGGAAATGCCTCTACAGCCTTGCACGGCTTCTATTATTTAACCAGTCCGGTTATCAACACCAGCACGGCCAATCAGTTGTTCTTTGAATTTGCCCGTTGGCTCAATAGTGACTACACTCCCTATATGCAGAACAAAGTTGAGATATTCAACGGTTCTAGCTGGGTCAATCTTTTGCCTAGCAATTTCGACGAGGCTCCAGGAGTCCAAGATAACGCTTGGACCCCTCAACAATTTGATATTAGCGCCCACAAGAGTGCCTCAACTCAAATTCGTTTCGGGTTCAATGTTGGTGGCTCTGGTGTATTTACAGTAAGTTCGTGGAACCTTGATGATGTCAAAATCTATGGTGATGGCGGTGTTACCTTACCTGTAATCACAGTAGTAGCCAACGATGCCGTGGCTGGTGAACCCGCCAACAATGGTCAATATACCCTCACTCGCACCGGTGACACCACCAGCGACTTGACGGTGAATATCGCCATGAGCGGCACGGCAACCAATGGCAAGGATTACACTGCCATTCCAGCCACGGTAACTTTTAAATCGGGTTTTTCCACCGCAACGGTTGACCTCAATGTCATTGACGACACCCTCGTAGAAGGCACGGAAACCGCCACCCTCACCGTCTTAGCCGGCTCTAGTTATACCCCCGGCAGTTTAGGCAATAAGTCTGGCTCCGCTACAGCAAGTCAAGGTAATGGCAACCTAGCCGCCAGTGCAACTGTAAGCATTGCTGACGATGAGCCGCCTCTGAACACAATCACCCTGGATGCGGCAGATACGGGATGGTACGATGTCACAGGATACCACGATCCTGGTAATACTAATTATTTTGTGGGAGATTTGAGTTTACTTCACCGCAACTGGTTTACTTTCAATCTGCCGACGTTGACCGCCCCGATTATCAGCGCTCAACTGAAGGTGAACACCTATGACTACAATAGTCCGCAACCAAGTGAAACCTATGAGTTACGGGATGTCACGACGGCGGTACCCACCTTAACGGCGGGGGGAAGCGGTAAAACGGCGATTTATGCTGACTTAGGAGATGGTGCTATTTATGGCAGCCGAACCTACACCAATGGAGACGATAACCAGTTTCGTACCATTGACCTCAACGCCGCCGCCATCAGTGCCTTGACAGCCAAAAGTGGTCAAGCCTTTGCCCTCGGTGGTTTATTGACAACTCTGGATACGATTGACAACAGCGAGTACGTCTTTGGTTTTTCAGAAGGTTTTGTAGGAGATGTGCAGTTAATTCTGAATACGGGTACCGCGACAAAATCAATCTCAATCGCCAAAACCACCGATGGTAACGAAGCCGGTTCAGTAAGCAGTGTCTTTACCCTCACCCGTACCGGCGACCTCTCCAGTGCCTTAACCGTCAACTACACCCTGGCGGGTACTGCTACCCTCGGCAGCGACTACAATGATCCCAGTTTAGGCCAAGCCACCTTTGCGGCAGGTGCGGACAAAGCCACCATCACTCTGCCCACCATCGACGATAGTGTGGTAGATCCCAGTGAAACGATCATCAGCAAAATTACCGCCCCCGTCGGCTACACTATCAGTGGACCTGACACGGCGACGGCGACAATCATCGATGACGACCTTGGCATCCTCACTCTGGTGAAAACCACCGATGGTAACGAAGCCGGTTCAGTAAGCAGTGTCTTTACCCTCACCCGTACCGGCGACCTCTCCAGTGCCTTAACCGTCAACTACACCCTAGCGGGGACAGCGACTCCAGGTGTTGACTATACAGGCACTACTCCCAGCAGCGTCACCTTTGCGGCACTTTCCCCCACAGCTACCATCACTCTGCCCACCAAAGATGACCTCTTGAGTGATCCCAGTGAAACGATCATCACCAAAATTACCGCCCCCGCCGGCTACACTATCAGTGGACCCGACACGGCTACGGCCACCATTCTTGACAATGATGGTAAC
>NZ_JAPZQJ010000153.1:0-8873 GCF_027530405.1 Microcystis sp. LE19-41.2A
ATTCTTGGGCTGCCCATTTCTCCATTTTTTTGCTTACCTCCACCTTAATTCCTTCTTTCAAAACTATACCTATCAATCGTTTCCCCTTTTTTTAAGTTTCTTCTCTTTTTGTTAAGAAAGATCCGACTAATGGATAGCTTAATAAGGGGGGTGCCGATAGGCGGGGGGATCCCCCCTGCCCCCCTTGATAAGGGGGGTGTCTGATAATTTTTAACGCCTACCTGCTTAACCCTATTTCATTATTTCCAAAAAAGAAAATCAGAGGAGTTGATAACTAAAAAACCCAGACGGGAACTCGTTTATAAGCGGGGGTTCCACAGCGAGGGTCGATTTTAGCCTTGAATAAAACATTGGCTTCGGGATAGAACATAAAGCCAACACCTTCGCGAATCGGACCGAAAATAAGTTCGATATTTTCTAATTTGCCGGCATCTCCTTGGACGGTGACTCGTTGATGTTCTTGAAGGCCCGCTTTTTTGGCATCTTCGACGTTCATTAATAAACAATGACGGTGAGGCATTCCCCGATATTTATCGCCCACTTGATAAACGACGGTATTATGTTGTCCATAACTGCGTCCTGTTCCAAGAATCAGAGCAATTCCGGGGGCATTTTCCGGTTGGTTAAAATCTTGCTTTTGCGGTGCTTTTAAAGTGGGTAAAGGGGTGACAGACATTTGCGCTTTTCCGGTTGAGGTCGGAAAATGGGGTTCGGTAAAAATCCGTCCGCTAATGGTAAATTCTGTTTGGGTTTGATCTAATTGCCCGATTTTTTGATAACCCGGAATCGTTTTAGCTATTAACTGACGAATATAGGCAGTATCGTGTAATCTCGACCAATCAATCGGGTTTGTGCCTAAAACCTTGACGGCAATATTTGTTAATAGTTCTACTTCCGAGATGATATCGACATCGGAACCCTGTAGATGACTGCTTCCCCGCTCGTTAAAACGGACAAAATTATTGCCCGATTCGGTGGTTGTCGGGTGAGGATTTTCAAAACGAGCGAAGACGGGTAAAATTACCGTATTTTGTCGGGCTAATCCCTGAAAATGTCCTAAATTTGGCTTAGTGGCTACATAAAAAATCGTATCAATTTGTGCTAAGGCTTTTTTGGCTTGAGTTAAATCTGGATTTGCTCCATAAAGATTACCTCCCAAACAGAAAAGAGTGTTAATTTTTCCCCCTTCGGCAGCTTCAATTAATGCCCTGGTATCATAACCGCCGGTTATATTTAATGGCTTTCCTAAAAGTTGAGCAAGTGCCTCGGCGATTTCCTGACGTAATCTCACTGTAACGCCCATAGAACCGAAGCCCTGTACATTAGAATGACCTCTGATTGGCATGGTTCCGGCTCCGATTTTGCCGGCATTACCCGTGAGTAAGGCCGTGTTAGCGATACTGATGATATTATCGACACCATTTTCCTGTTGTGTAACCCCCATCGCCCAAGCGAAAACCACACGCTCTAAATTGCCGAAAAGGGCGGCGGTTGCTTCAATTTCTTCTCGGGATAAACCACAGGTTTTAGTAATAGTTTCCCAGGGTATTTGTCGGGCATAATCTATAACAGATTGCCAATTTTCTGTACGGGATTTGAGATAATCCCACCGAACCAAATTTTGTTCGATCAAAGATTTTTGTAATCCGACGAATAGGGCGGTATCGCTACCCGGAATCGGCTGTAGGTAGAGAGTAGAAATATCGGAACCGCCCCGCAATAAAGATTTAATCGGAAAAGCGGGTGAGGAGAATTTGACCAATCCGACTTCAATTTGCGGGTTAATAATAATAATTTTACCGCCGCGATCACGAATTTGAATTAATTCATTCATCAGGCGAGGATGATTAGCGGGGGCGTTAGAACCGATCAATACCACACAATCGGCTTGTTTTAAACTTTCCAGACTGACCATTGAAGTCCCGGAGCCGAAAACCTGTTTTAATCCTACCGTCGATGCGGCATGACAGAGATCGGAACAATCGGCTAAATTATTACTTCCTAATGCCCGGAAAAACAATTGTAAGAGATAGGCGGCTTCATTAGAAGAACGTCCCGAACTATAGGAGGCAATGGTCTCGGACGGTTGATGAAAAGCTTGTTCAGCTAATCGATAAACTTCTTCCCAGCTAATACGTTGATAGTGACTTTCTCCGGCTTTTAAGAGGACGGGATAACTAAAACGACCCAAGCGATCGCATTCTAGGGAGGTTAAGGACTGTAATTGAGCGAGATGATAGGTCTGAAAAAAATCGGTTTTAATACCTGGCATTAATTCGGAAGTAACTGCCTCGACACTTTTGAGACAACGTTGCAGACTTTCCCCCGCTTCGTTGACAAAACCGCCCTTTTGTCCTCCCGTTCCCCAAGCGCAAGCTAAACAGGCACTTTTATGATTTAAGGTTTGCCAGAGTTTAACCCCTTGAGGAGAGAGGGTTTTTTCCGCCCAATATTGCAATACGGGAAAACCCCCGCCCGCTTCTATTTTGTCCGATGTTTCTCGTTCTGTCATCGCTTTTTCTCCCGATTTTTCCTTAAATCTCTCCGAGAGGAAGATTGTACCCAATACGGTTGAGTTTATCACTATTTTTCAAAAAGTGCATCAGCAAGGCATAAACGACTGGGTAAGCTACGGTTAGTTGTTGACAATATCCCCTGATTGTGATTTTATCAGACTAAGGAGAGGTCTATTAAAATGGTAATTCTGATGGATGAAAATGAAGACTTTCAACATTTAGAAGAGATGATCGCCAATCTCCAAGTAAAACAGAAACAGATTCTGAAAGGGATGTTAGATTATCCGATTCAAATCGATTCGGCAATGGGGATACTTTCCGATCCATCTCGGCAATTGGCAACAACTGCTCATAATTTAACCAGAGTACATAAAATACTTAAAGAATTGGAAAAACAAGGATTGGTTAGTTTCCACGATTCTCAATATTCTTTGACTGAGTTGGGAAGGGAAATAGTAGGACACCTTAGCGATAAGAGTCCAACCCCAAGACGGGATGCACAGAGAAAGGAAAAACTGCAAAAAAGCTACGATTTTTTAGAACTCCATAGACAAGGATTAAGCTATCAGCAAATAGGGGATAAATACGGCATAAGTCGCGAGCGCGTTCGTCAAATTCTTGCCAGTAACCCCGAATTTGAAGCTTATCGGCAAAAACAAAAGGAAAACAATTATCGTTGAACGACTGTAAGAAGAGCGAGAAACGAAATTTACAATCTTTCCAACAATTCCTCGCGGGATAAATTCGCTAAAGAAAGAAGTAAAGCGGTGCGTTCCGAGATGGGAAGTTGGGCAATCTTTTCTACTAGACTGAATAATTCCGAATCTAGGGGGCCAAAGCGTCCTTCCAGAAGACTGGTTATCAGGGAATACCGTTCTTCTAAACTACCTTGTTGTATCCCTTCTTGCTTCCACTCTTCCCTTTGTTGTAAATAAGCTGGTGATAGATTCATGATGTCCTCCTGTTCTTCTGTACTTAAATTATCTCTCAACTCTAAATTCTTGCGCCAGTTGGCCAGAATTTCCAATAAATTCTCTCGAAAAGGATTGCGTTCTGGCAGTTCAACTAACTCTTCAACTGCTCGTTTTTGAGTTCCTCCTTTACCTAATACCCTCAACCATAAGGTGTCTTCAATTACTGGTAATTGATGAATGACAATGATGCCCGCTTTGAGAGACTTCGCTAAAAAGTAAACCCCTGTTAACCAATTACTCTCATCGCTGTGAGTCCCGAAATCTTCAATCATTCTAGCTGAAAAGGTGGGCGTTAGAATCCAGAGAACTGGTAGTTCAGCTTCTGTTAGAGTTTTGTTTGACCGTTTCGCTTTTCTCAAGACATCCCCATGAACCGTGTATAACTTTGACAAACAACTGCGAATCTCTACCTCGGTCGGGGGATTGCGGAAAGGTTCAAACAAACAGGAAGTAGCCGCCATTTTTCCAAGTAATCCTAAAGGTAACTCAGTGGGAGGAGGTGAGCTAAATGGTTCAAACCAGACATCGATTTCTTGAACCTCACTTTTTACTTTCTTACTTTTTCTAATCGTCCCTAGAGGTGTTAGTAATTCCTCTAAATATTCCTTAGCAAATTGGTCATGAATTTGGCGAGTCATTCAAATTAATAATTAAGCATAAAAAGGACGGCAATAATCTTATTATATCATTAATTAAAAAGGAATCCAATCGACAATATCGATCCATTCTTCTGCTTCGGTAGTTTCCCAAATCATAATTAATTCTTCGGCTAGTTTTCCCATTGTTGTTGTGGGACGTATCCAAAACAGTCCCCAGATTTGTTGATTTTTTTGCCAATATTCTTCTAAATGTTCAGTCATACTGGTACGATTATCTGTCACCAAGAGTCGTTGAGATAATCCTAAATACTGTAAAACATCAGGGTCAAGAGTTCCTAACGGTGGTGTATTCGGCTCTCCAATGCGTAAAATATCTATCTCTGGATTTAACCTTAAGACAGCGACTTTCAAGCGGGGGGATAAGGTTTCATCGAGTAAAAACTTGATTTTCATACCTTGACAGAATCTTGCCTTTGCTGTTTAATTCTTCTCATCTTTTCTCGTTGAGGCGAAGGATTTTTCAGTGCTTCATGGTAGCGAGTCTCTCGCCAATTCTGGAGGCGCAATAAATAGGCATCAATTTTTTGCCGATTCTGTAAATAATAAGTAATAGTTGCGTAGATTTTCTCTAAACTTAGATCGGGATAGATAGCATTTATTTCTTCTGGGGTATAGCCTTCCAAGAAATAAAAGAGTACGTTGTCAATTCCGAGCCGATGACCTTTGATTCTAATATCATCTTCGGAGATAAATAAGAAATAATCTTCTAGTTGCATAATTAATTTTCCCCTTAATTTTATTTCATTTTTACCGCTTATTTATAGTATTTCCTGTTCGCAGGAGGTACATTATCAATGTTAAAAAGCTTAATCAGCAAAGGTTTAACTGTGCCACACAGGTGTGAGAACCTCTATATTAATGTTTTATCATAATTAGTTTACCTTGTGCTTCCCTTGTTTTCAAACTTTTAACCGGGATAAACTGCCCCGCTGCCATAACCCCGGCTGCTATGCTGGCAGCCACTATGACGGAGCTACTTTAACGGGAAGTCTGGATTATCGGCTGGCCGCCGAAATATGTCGGGAACTCGATGCCATCGAGCGAAAGAATTGACGAGATTATCGAAATCCACCTATCGACCATCGGCAACCAGCGCACATCGACCGAGGAAAGGTCAGCGCGGCAGAAACATCAGGCTGTTTTGCGGGAATTGAACGGTCTTTGCTGATTTCGGCGGTCACTGTCCCTGCCTAACGCTCTCTAATGCCATTTTTCAAAAGTAATGGCAGAGATGGTTAATTGCCCTCAACCCCAATCCCTCTCCCAGAAAAGAAGAAAAGAGTAATATACTTTCAGGTTGGGGAGGGCGAGTCCTCGTGGGAGAAGGTTGGACAAGTTCGGGGTATAGACGCACACCGGGAGGGGTTAATTATTAGTATCGCCCGATCGATCGGAGGGCTTAGGACAGATGAATATGCTAATGCGCCAAGGAGAGTATTTGCCAGCATTGAATTGCTGCTTGATGTCAGGCTTCTGAATTGTTGTAAGTATTTTTATTTTGTTTTCAGGTGAGCTAACCAGTTGCTTATATAGAGGATTGCTTGGTTCAGTAACGCTTCCTATGGCTTTTTGCAGGAGATCGCTAATACGACCCCATTCACCATTTTCAGGATGACCTTCATCCGTAATTACAGTGATAAATCCTCTGGGTAATAAGGTTTTAAACTCATTTTTCTCTTCCTCATCACTAAGAACCTTTACCTGCATTTCGCCATGATTTTGTTGGTCAAGCTTATATGCAATTAAGTTGGCTAATGGAGTGGCTACGGAACTATTTTCATTGCAGATGAAAAGGTTAAAGTCAGTATATTTGGAGGGATCACCCCGTTTTGTGTAAGGAGGATTCCTAGTCAATGCTTCCCGTAAAGCTTGATCTAAAGTAATACCATCAGCTATGGTTTGTTGTGTGCCAACATTTGTGTCTTTTGATTTAGCTTGTTTTTCTTCTAACCCCCACAATTTAAGTTTTTCCTTGGTCTTTTCATCCATTTGAATTTCAGTAACATACTTTGAACTATTCTGTATTACGTCAGCCGCCCAAGTGCGAATTTCATCACTACTTCCAGAGCTTTTGATGATCTCCAGAGCTAAATTAATGTATCTGATCCTTAAATCTTGTGTCAGCTTTTGATTTTCAATTTGTGCATTATAAGCACTGCCAACCCAGAAAATAACCAAAGCTATTGCTGTGTTAGCAATAACTCCCAAAAATTGTGCGACAACTTTCCCCTTTTCCCACGCAAGAGGCAAGTGTTGATCATCGTCTCCGTTAGTCATCTTAAGACACCTCCTTTCTACTCTACGCTCTAAGCTGAACAATGCCAAAAGGCTCTAATTATTTCCCTCTTATCTATCCCTACTCTATCTCCGATAATCTCAACGAATGAGGCTGTTTTCATAAATTTTAATAATTAGCTGATAGTGAATTGCGATAGCCGATGGCAGCAATATCCAGCGATCGCTAAAGTGCTTAACAAAAGAAATTATAATCTTATCGATTTTGACCGTGCCACTATCCAAAGGAATAGATTAGATTTCTTGAAAAGACCGATGCGGGGAAATTACCGATCGATCACCCGAACTTTTTCCTTATCGGTAAAGATCGGGCGATTTGCATATTCTTGCTATTCCTAATACATCCGAGAGCGCCCGTCCTGTCGAATTTATCTTTAAACCCTAACTATCCCCGTACAATTATCAGCATATCGATCATAAACCTTGAGATAGGTTGCACGCCATGAGCGAATACCAATATTACGAATTCCAAGCTATCGATCGCCCCCTCACCCAAGAGGAAAGAGCGGCCATCAGCCAACTATCGAGCCGCGTCAAACCGACGGCAACGAGTGCCAGTTTCACCTACCCGGGTAACGTGGAACGTGATCCGAAGGAATCTTTTTAACTGGAAAGACGATCTGTTAATGTACGGCTGTAATGCCTGATTGTGTCCTATAGGTCTAATAAAGTTGTTAAGTATTGCCGTTATCGATCGAGATCGGGTTAGCTTGGAGATAGCAGTGAGCATTCAGCTTTAAACACTTAATAACTGCTAACCGAATCACTGATAAGGGGGTTTTTTCATGGCTTTTAGCCGTTCTAGCGGTATTTTGCTTCATCCCACCAGTCACCCCGGTCGTTACGGGATTGGAGAACTAGGTAGGGAAGCCTATCAATTTATCGATTTTTTGGCTCAAAGTGGTCAAAAACTCTGGCAAATTCTCCCTTTAGGCCCGACAGGGTACGGTAACTCTCCCTACATGAGTTTTAGTGCCATTGCTGGCAATCATCTCTTGATTAGTCTCGATATTCTTCGGGAAAAAAACCTGCTTAGTGAGGCAGATTTCGAGGATATTCCCGATTTTCCCCTCGATCAAGTGGATTTTGATAAATTGATCGCTTGGAAAATTCCTCTACTTAGAAAGGCGGCGAGCAATTTTGTCAAGGGTTCTGACACAATTCTTTACAAACAGTTTGCTGGCTTTTGTGCTGGCAATGCCGATTGGTTAGAGGATTACGCTCTATTTATGGCTTTATCCCACGCTTACCAGGGTAAAGCATGGATGGAATGGCCGACAGAAATTCGCGAACGTCATTGGGGTGCGTTGGAAACACCGAAACAGGAGTTACAAGAGGAGATTTTTCTGCACAAATTCCTGCAATTTGAGTTTTTTGAGCAGTGGTTAGCCCTAAAACGCTATGCTAACTCCCTCGGTATCGAGATTATCGGTGATATCCCCATTTATGTCTCCCATAATAGTGCCGATGTTTGGGCAAATCCGCAGGTTTTCCGACTAGATACCCAAACCGGTAATCCCTTGGAAGTGGCCGGGGTTCCCCCGGATTATTTCTCAGAAACGGGGCAATTATGGGGCAATCCTCTCTATAACTGGGATTATCTCAAAAATACGGGCTTTGACTGGTGGGTACGCCGTTTAAAAGGGGTTCTTTCCCTAGTCGATATTATCCGTATCGATCATTTTCGCGGATTAGAGGCCTATTGGGCCGTGGCTTTTGGCCAGGAAAACGCCATTAATGGTCGTTGGCTGAAGGCCCCGGGTTATGATCTCTTTAATACTATTGGCGCTCGTTTAGGTAAATTGCCGATTATTGCCGAAGATTTGGGCGATATTGACCAAGCAGTCTTAGATTTTCGCGATCACTTTGCCTTCCCCGGGATGAAGATTCTCCACTTTGCTTTTGGGGGTGACGCGGGTAATCCCTATCTTCCTTTCAACGTCGAACGCAACTGTGTGATTTATACCGGCACTCACGATAATAATACCACTGTGGGCTGGTTTCAGGATAACGCCAATGACTACGAAAAAGCGCGACTTTATCAATATCTTGGCGCTCCCAGTGGTCAGGGAGTGGCTTGGGATCTGATTCGACTTGCTTATAGTTCCGTGGCTAATCAGGCGATCGTACCGTTACAGGATGTGTTAGGTTTAGGATCGGATGCGCGGATGAATACCCCCAGTGTCGCAGAAGGGAATTGGTCATGGCGCTATCGTCAGGAAGCTTTAACCGGAGAATATAGCGAGAGATTGCGAGATTTAGTCAATCTTTTTGGCAGAAATCGTTAAATAGGGTTTGCTGAAAAAGCTTTTCCTGGGGGCAGGGTGTGGGGTGTGGGGTGTGGGGTGTGGGGTTTTACCGATTTTGAGGTAGTCAATTACCTAATTTTCAGGGAAAAAGTACCTGAATTTTCCCCCCGATCCCCGCAA
>NZ_JAPZQJ010000306.1:0-10712 GCF_027530405.1 Microcystis sp. LE19-41.2A
AGAGGTTATTCTCCTCGTAGGTCTCGATGATCTTTTGTCGCAAGTCTAAAGAATAGGGCTTCATCGGGTCGTGGCTCCTGCCTAGGTCTATAATTTATTGTCCTCTTCTATTGTACCTCATGCAAGTGCATACCGCTATAATAGCCCCATTCATGCAATTGTACTCCTGACTCCTAACCCCACCAACAAACTTTTTCAGCCAACCCTACTTAGGTTCTCACTAAGGATTTATTGACACTGGCTTCAATTTGATAAATAGAGGAAAGGACGCTACCTTGATGATTATTGACTAGATCATATTTGACTTCCTGTAAATAATTAAAAATGGCATCCCGCAGAATCGGTTTTTCAATGTTTACCCGGTGCTGATAGTCCCATAAATCCCAAACTATCAAACCAATTCCCACGATTGGATCGATTAATTCTGCCCCAAAACTACTCGCTACTGCCCCACCGGTTTTAGTGGCAATTTTCGCCCCCGTTTTTCCCGCTAGGGACAAATAAACTGTACTGCCCACTTTCATCACTGGGACCAGAGATTTAACTCCTAAAGCAGTGGTGCCACCAACTAAAAGTTTAATTGATGTGTTAGAAATATTGCCCTCGGTATCTTTAATTGTTACGGCTATATCACTAAGATAACGGTCCCATTTGCCTTGGGGAATTTGATAACTAGCCTGTATATTTGCCAATTCATTGCTTAAATTATTGACATATAAATTAACGGCATCCCTAGTAATTCTCTCTAGACGCAATTGAGCCTCTTGGGGACGAATTACCCGTTTAGTAAACTCGGTTTGAATAGTTTTGGTCAAATTTTCTGCCACCACCTGTTCCGGGGGTGGATTATCTGTATTGACCCAGTGAGCGATCGAGGAGTATAATCCGCTTAAAAAGGCCTTGCCCTCAAATTGTTTTTGATTGAAATAGTTAAAATACCAAGGCAGAAAACCCTGATCTACTCGTGTCATCAACTCCTCCACCCATCCCTCAATTTCTCCTAGGGCGAAGCTTTGAGAATTTGCTCTCGCTGTCTGTAAAGCTTGGCTAATCTCCCGATCGATTTGACTGTTAGATTTTTCGGGTATAGTGATGGGAATCTCTAGGTTAGTTTCGGTAGCAACCCTAGTTTTTAACGGTTCATTGCCGGCAGTTCCTAGCCAAATTTTCCCTAAAAGAGGCAAGATAACCACTAGAACAACTATAGCCCAAATTAACGGGGTTATTGCCTTAATCAGTTGACTGATTGCCTGAATGCGGTTAGTTTTTTCACTATACTGAGGTGGCTCAATATTCTCTTGTGAATCTGGCCTGGAGTTCATCAGCTAACCTACTTAAAATTATTAGATCATTGTTCTCAAAAAACCGCAGAAACCCCAATTTTCCGAGCAGTAATCTGGAGAGGACATTATCGGGTAAAAGGCAGCCAATACCCGATAAATATCGGCAATTTTAGCGAATCTCTGCCTTCATCCGTTCAAGGGTTTGCTGCATTTGGTCGAACATCATTTGGGGAGTCATACCAAATTGACCTAATTGGGTTTTTAGCTGTTCTACGGTCATTTGGGCGGAAAAATCCTCAGATAACTCAAAACGCTTCATAAATATCTTGTAGCGTTCCATTAACTCCTCCATCCTATCGATAAAGATTATTTTACCCTCTCGATCGAATTTACCGTACTCGCTGCCTAGTTGTGTGAGAGACTGGTAATCTTCAAATAGCTGTCTAGCTTCCTGTTGAACCACTTCTGAGTCAAAGAATCCCATAATCTTAAAACTGCTTATCGTCGATAGTTATTCTCTCCCCTATTTTATTTTAGCCGGGGAAAAAGTCTAGCTCCAGCCGATTTACGGATTACCGTATTGGGGAAATCGAGCAGATCACAAACGACCTCTCGTCGCAGTTTAACCGTTGCCCCAGGGAGTTTAAGATTAAAAGTGATCAGACCTCTTGTAAAAATCAAAAATTGTCCTTTAACTGCCCCACAGTGGCTATTTTGAGCAATTTGGGCTGCAGCCCTTATAATTTGCCAAAACGACGATGACGACCCTGATAATCTTTTAAAGCGCAGTGAAATTGCACTCGATCGAAATCGGGCCAGAGGGTGTCAGTAACATAGATTTCCGCGTAGGCCATTTGCCATAGTAAAAAATTACTAATTCGCATTTCCCCACTACTGCGAATTAACAGGTCTGGGTTAGGAATCCCAGCAGTATAAAGATACTGTTCAAAGAGAGATTCATCGATCGCTTCTGGGGAGACTAAACCCTGTTGCACCTGACGAGCGATCGCCTGACAAGCTTGCACGATCTCCTCTCGGCCACCATAATTAGTAGCCACCGTAAATTGAATACCGGAATTTTTGCTAGTTTCTGCTTGAGATTTAGCAATTTCCCGTCTTAAAGACTCTGGCAAGGCTGATAAATTACCAATAAAGCGAATTTTGACATTTTGCTGCATCATTTCTTCTAATTCCCGCCGCAAAACCCGCTCGAATAGAGTCATTAAAAACTCTACTTCCTCCAGGGGACGACCCCAATTTTCCGTCGAAAAAGCATAAGCAGTTAAAGCGGGAATCCCCCAGTCGCGACAACAGCGCAGCAAGTCTTTGAGTGCATCTACTCCCCGTTGATGGCCCATAATCCGGGGTAAACCACGATTTTTCGCCCAACGACCGTTCCCATCCATAATCACTGCGACGTGCTGAGGCAAACGGTTTTTATCTAAATCCGTAGGTAATTCTGGTGATAAGCTCGGTTTAACAGTCATTTTCTATCTTTCGGGGTTGCGCTGGGCGAACGGGAGAATTTTTCTAAGATTAGACGACCTTTTAAGCCAATTGTACGCCCTAAACGTCCCCAACTCGGTGCGACCACTTCCCCCTCTCCCGACGGAGAAAACTTCGCTTCGAGCAGCTCTTTTAGTTTACTACTGGTTAAAGGCCGATCCAAATTACCCCCCGACGCGAGGGAAATCGAGCCAGTTTCCTCAGAAACCACAATACAGATACAATTATCTAGCCTTTCGGTAATGCCCATGGCTGCCCGATGACGGGTGCCTAATTGCCTAGAGGTACTGCGCTCCGATAGGGGTAGAATAACACCAGCGGCCACCACTCGATCGCCCCGAATAAATACAGCCCCATCGTGCAGTAAAGTTTTAGTTTGAAAAATAGTTTGAATTAATTCCTTAGATACTTCGCCATTTAGCATCACTCCCGGATTGACAAACACCTTGGTGTCGAGATTGCCACTGGTTTCTAATACCATCAGCGCACCGGTGCGATTTTGAGATAGATCCTTCACCGCGTCCACTAACTCATCAATGACATTATCGGTCTTGGGAGTGGGGGAACTTTTTTTAAATAATTCCCATACTTGACCTTTGCCCAATAATTCTAAAAAACGGCGAAATTCCGACTGAAAAATCACAGCGATCGCTACGGCTGCCCCCAAAATCAATTTTTCTAGGACTAACCCCAGCAAGCGCAATCCTAGGGCATCGCTAATCACCGAGGCCAGCATTAAATAGATTAGTCCTCGCACCATCCAAAAGGTACGCCGCTCGCCGATAATTAGCAGCAGCATATAGGTAAGGAGGAGAACTAACCCAAAGTCTAGGACTGACAGACCATGGCTGAGAATCCAGGACAATAACCGGCGAGGATCCAGAAAAAAACCCGACATGGGGGACGATAGCGATGAGGTTTATATTAAGGAGAGTCGAGTGGTTGACATACCCCACGCCGTAAACGGACGTGGATTCTTCTAGCATCACTGCTGTGAATTTCTGGCTCAACGAGTCCACTTGAATTAGATTCCTGGCGAAATCCAACCCAGAGGTGGTTCTCTCCTCAGACTTTCGCGACCTTACAGAAGCCTGTTCTCGTATGCCCTACGATACAGTTCAAAACCTCTAAAATAATTGGTTTCTTTGGTACTTGACGCTTAGAGCTTTTACCTATAGGAGCATTCCCCTATAGAACCCCATAACTCTAGTTTTCAAGGTGCGTTCATCGGTTGATGACTGGGTTTTTTAAGCGGTTGCTTACCCTGCCCGCTATTCTTAATATCATACATCCTATAAAGTCGCCCTAAAAGGGCGAGGCTTTAAACCCAATTTTTCGGTAAACGGTCTTGACGCAGCAAATCCGCCAGATTTTCCCGTTCAAGGATCAGATTAGCTTCTCCGTTGTGGACAATTACCGCCGCCGGACGGGGTAAGCGGTTGTAATTAGAAGCCATACTGTAGTTATAGGCTCCTGTGGCTAAAACCACTAAAATATCCCCCGGGTTGGTTTTCGGTAGCGTAATATCCTTAATTAGAATATCGCCAGATTCACAATGCTTTCCAGCTATTGTCACCACTTC
Organism: Microcystis sp. LE19-41.2A; assembly: GCF_027530405.1. NCBI lineage: Bacteria > Bacillati > Cyanobacteriota > Cyanophyceae > Chroococcales > Microcystaceae > Microcystis > Microcystis sp. LE19-41.2A. The sequence goes on from NZ_JAPZQJ010000306.1 coordinate 4,372, forward strand.
CTGACATTCTTGACTCATTTTATTGGCGACCACGGCCCGGTAAACCGATTGATAGGTAATCGGTCGGGGATTATCAGACATTCCGCCATCAACGGCGATATAGGTGCGGATTTCGGGGATTTCCTTGCGATTACCCACTGTATAGGCCGTTACGCAAGCGGTGGCAATCAGAGAGCGTCCCGGTTCGGCAATGAGCAGCGGATAAGCGATACCTCTTTCCTGACAAGCTTTAGCCACTGCTAAGGACACTGCTTGCACCCATTCCTCGATACTTGGGGGGTCATCACTTTCCAGGTAGCGAATCCCTAAACCACCACCCACATTTAATTGCTCTAGGGGTAAACCCCGTTCTAATCCTAATTTAAACCAATCTGCCAGCACAGCGGCTAAGTCTTGGTGGGGTTGACGTTCAAAAATCTGGGAACCGATGTGAGCGTGTAAACCCAGACAATTCAGCAGCGGATGAGCTAAAACATAGTCAAATACCGCTTCGATTTGATGAGGGTCAAAACCAAATTTACTGTCTAAGTGACCCGTGCGAATATATTCGTGGGTGTGACACTCGATGCCGGGGGTTAACCGCAATAGGATCGGAATAGGGTTATCAGGACGATTTTCGCCTAATTTAACCAGATTTTCTAACTCTAGCCAGTTATCAACGACAATAATGCAGTTATGCTCGATCGCATATTCTAACTCGGCGATCGATTTGTTATTACCATGAAAGTATATCGGCACAGCGGTTTTATTGATCTGGTCTAAAGCGGTTAACACCGTATGAATTTCTCCGGCCGACACCACATCAAAACCTAATCCTTCACTAGCGACCACGGCCGATACAGCCAGGCAATTCCACGCTTTCGAGGCATAAATTACCCTAGATTCTCCGGGATAATGTGTCTGGAAACCTTGCAGGTATTGACGACAGGCAGTGCGGAGGGTAACTTCATCGACAATATACAAGGGTGAACCGAAACGCTCCACTAGGGTGGTCACATCGCAACCACCGATTTCTAGACAATCGCGGTTATTAACCTTGGCTGTCAGGGGTAACAGGGTTTGATTCGGGGATAGACAATCTTGATAGGCTAAATATTTTTGTCCGGAATTGCTGATTTTAGGTTCAGTTGATAGCATAATCGGTGTTTTTTGTCAAGCAATCGATAATTTTTGTTACAATCTCTGCCCATCACCGATTCAGTCAAGGGAAATTTGACCGTCGGTGATCTAGATAACCAAAATAGTTCTCTCTTTCAGTGTACGATCAACCACCCGCTAAAAATCCCTTTTTTGTCAGGAAAAAATCGAGCAGCGACCCCGAAATAGTGGTAATAGTATTGAAGGAGTGGTCTTAAAAGTGATGATATGACTGACCAGAATGGCGTGTTAGTAGAAGAACAAAGCGAGGATATTACCCGCAAGATGAGTCAATTAGCCACCGAGTCGCCGAAAAATCAATTACAGATTCTGACACAATTAGCCGGAAGCGGAGAAGCTGGCCTAACTGTGTTGAGAGATTTTTTATTAGCCGGGCGCCCGACTCCTGTTAATCTGGTGACAGGTAAGGCTTATCAATTGCTCTATCAAGATAATAGCGATCAGAGCAAGGAATTTTTAGCTAATTATTTCCCCACGGGGGTTGTTCCCCTCGATAGTGCTAAAGGTATCGATTATCGACTTTTACAGGAATTATTGGCTAAACAGGATTTTCAAACTGCCGATAGTCTTACCCGTCAAAAACTCTGTGAATTAGCAGGAGAAGGGGCAATACAGAGGAAATGGGTCTATTTTACGGAAGTAGAAGCTTTTCCCAAGGTTGACATTCAGACTATTGATAATCTTTGGTTAGTTCATTCGGAAGGGAAATTCGGTTGGTCGGTGCAGCGCAAATTATGGCTCGGTGTCGGTCAAGATTTCCCGAAACTCTGGCCGAAAATTGGCTGGAAAAATGGCAATAATTGGACAAAATACCCGCAGGAATTTATCTGGGATTTAAGCGCTCCCGTGGGCCATTTACCCCTGTTAAATCAACTGCGCGGGGTGAGAGTGGCCGCCTCTTTATTCTCCCATCCCGTCTGGAGTGAAAAATAGATTAGCGATAGTAAAAATCGTAGTTTTTTAGGGCATTCAGTCGGGCTAAATTGAGACGATAATGATAGCCTAGTCTTTTTTGGAGGGGTTGCCAAAAATCTTTTTTAATGGGAGGTTGATAACTGGCATCAAGGTGATTGCTTTTATTTTTGAGGATTAACCAAGCTTCACCGGTATCTACTGTCCACCCGACTTTTGCTGCCGCTAGTCCCATAATACTGCCTTCGCCACTGTGCATTCCTTTCATTTCTAAATAGAGTGCTATCTTCCCCCAAAAATGCAAAAACTCTTGCTCTTTCCCTCCATCTCTAGTGACTATAAATAAAGACTCTCCAATCCAATTTACTTGTTCACTCGGAATTCCTAGTTTTTCAGAAACCCTGATTAAATTAGGTAAATCCCGAGGACGATATTTTTTATTATGCTCAACCATACTCTGATGACAACCAACGATACCTGGAGTAAAATCAAGATTGTCCGGTAATGATTCTATTAGTCTTGTATCCGCATCGATAAAAATAGCTGTCGGAAATAACTTTAAACTTTCTTCTAGAACAAAGCGTTTATCATTATAACAATGTAAAATACCTTTTTGAGTATGTTTAAAAGCCATAACATTGGGACTATTATCAAAATACTGAGGGGCATCAGTTCCCACCACTAGACTGCTCTGAGGGGCGTATTTTTGTAAATCTTCAGCCAAAGTTTTAGTTAATTTTTGATACTTTTCTCTTAGGGCTAAAGTGCAAAAACAATAATTTGCTGTCGGCTCGGAAAGATTCATCATAGACCGTTAGTATTGAGAATTTTTCCCCCCAGTGTATCAGCTTTCTACATTTTCGGGACGATTTCTTGTAAGGCCGCTTCTAGATTAGGATAACGATAGTCAAAACCGATCGCTTGAGTGGCTTTTGGCAGCACTTCTTGACCTTCTAAGACGATTTTTGCTCCTTCTCCCAAGAGAATTTCGAGGGCAAAATCTGGCACTGGCAACCAAGAAGGACGATTCATTACTTCCCCTAAAATCTGACAGAATTCTTTCATCCGGACGGGATTGGGTGCAGTAGCGTTGAAAGTACCGCTAATTCCCTGGCGATCGAGACAATAGATAATTAAATTAATTAAATCATCCCGATGAATCCAAGAAAACCACTGACGACCGCTCCCAATCGGTCCGCCGGCAAAAAGTTTGAAGGGTGGGATCATTTTCCCCAGGGCCCCCCCATTGCCTAAAACAATACCCGTGCGAAGAATGACTAAACGAGTGCCGTAATCTTTAACTTTTTGGGCTGCTGTTTCCCACTTTTTACAGACATCTGCCAGAAAATCGTCACCGGGAGGGCTATTTTCGTCAAAACTAGCGGTTTCACTGGTTCCATAGTAACCGATCGCCGAGGAGTTAATTAAAACTTTCGGTTTCTGGTCGGCCAGTGCGGTCGCAACGCGCTCGCTACGCGAGATCGCCTCGACAATTTTCTCGGTGCCGATTTCCCGACTAGCGACGATTGCTCGTTTTGCTTCACCGGTCCAGCGTTCCGAAATCGGTTCTCCCGCTAGATTAATCACCGCGTCACATCCGCAAATCTCTTTTTGCCAATCCCCCGATTCTGTGGCGATATAGGGAATAATCTCTATCTTAGGATAGATTGACTTTGGGTAAATTCTTCGGGCTTTATCGGGATTGCGAGTCAAAATTAGGATGTCATCGCCGCGATCATAGAGTTTGACCACCAATCTACTACCCACAAATCCCGTCGCCCCAGTAATCGCTATTTTCATGGTTTCTTGACTAAATTTATCCTTATTTTAGCTGGTTTTTGGCTATCAGAGTTCAGGAGTCAGTCCCGATGAAAAAATTTTCACCCCCACAGATGAAAGATGTTTCTTTCCCTACACCCCACACCCTACACCCTCTTTCAAGTCGGTAGTCAGGAGATTATTTTTATTTGTTCTCCCCACACCCTACACCCCACACCCTACACCCCACTTCCCACTTCTCACTTATCCTGATACCCCATCCCGTTAGCGGCTGCATAACGATTCATAAAGCGCAGAAAACGCTCCCAGTGTTCATCGGTGATTTCAAAACCACATTCTACCCGTTGAATTTCATCTCCTTCATCTCCTCCAAAAATAAACTTAGTCGAGTTGGGAATAACTATAATCACTCCTTCCTCATCGGTGAGACGGAGATCGCCGTAGGTGCGGGTGGTGAAACTTTGGAAACGTTCGATCGCTTTCAGGGTTTTAAAAGTCATCAGGACATTGCGAATCCCGGTACTTTTATTTTTGCGGAGACTAACACCGCTTAATTCTTCTGATAAACCGACAAAAAACTCGATCGTGGGAGTGGTCATAGGTATAGCTATAAAATTTTAGTTATTGATTTTCTCTTAATTACTTTTGATCGGGAAAAATTAGTTCATGATTACTAATAAAGTAACCATGAACGGAAAAACAAGCTATTCCGCTTCTCCACCTTGGATTTTGAGGAGGAGAAAACCCCAAGCTAATCCGACGAGGACGAGAACGATCGCCACGATCGGCCCATTAAATAACATACTTTCTGCGGTCATGGTGATTGCTCCTGAGCCTACAATAATCGATCATATAGATAAGTGGTATTTTAACCTACGAAGGCGATCGACTGCTGCCGGACTAGGGCAAAATTGAGGGGGAAAATCGGCCAATAACTTTGAGAATTTTCCTAGTATATACGTTCTAGCAATCCTGCCCCTCTCCTCAAGGAAGGATGCTCACCCCCATGCTAGATATTTTTAATACTATCTTTATATTTGCTGTCGCCACTTTATGATAATGTCTTATCTGCTTAATTTTCCACTTATACTAGAAAAATTAAGTATTGATAACTATTGGTGATGACTGGTAAAAAATCATTTATGCTCAAGATCAAGTTAATACTATTTTTAGGTTTGTTGCTGCTGAGTTGTCAATCGACTAATCTCAATGGTAATAATAGTTCAATGGCTCAGATTACGACTGAGAATCAAGGGCAAATATTACCGATCACGGCCAAAGCAGATATTAATGGTGAGATGATTGAGTTAGAAGTGGCTCAAACCCAGGAACAACAGGCCAAGGGTTTAATGTATCGCTCGTCTTTGGAGAAAAATCGCGGTATGCTATTTCCCTTTGCACAACCTCTGATGGCCCGGTTTTGGATGAAAAATGTCTCGATTCCTCTAGACATGATTTTTCTAAAAGATGGTATAGTAAAAGCAGTTTTGCTGAATGTCCCCCCTTGTGCTGTCGATCCTTGTCCTGTCTATGGGCCAAACACCATGGTTAATCAAGTGATCGAACTAGCCGGGGGCCGAGCCAAAGAATTAGGAGTGAAAGAAGGAGATAAAATTAAGATTGAGTCTATCTCAAGACCTTGATTTTTGAAAATGGTGTTAACTTTCTTATAGAAGGTGTCCCTTGTCTGGAAATATAAGTATGGCTTTTAGAAGCTATTACGCATTTATACTGTTTAAGATATAACCATATCGATTAAGATTTTTATAGTCTATCAAGTCATAGATTGAATAATCTTTACCCTTGGTATAAATTAAACAGAGACAAAATTCTGCTCGATCTAACGGGACTATCTTAAGAGAGCCAGCGATTTTTAGGAAAGCACACTCTATCATCGGGATAGCTTAGATACAGAAAAAACGGTCGCAAGACTAACTGTCCTTGAAACCGCTCAGGTAGTGTTTTGTTAAAATCACGAGATATACTATAACTATTGAGGAAAAAAATCCCCCTATGTCCACGATTGCCTATTCCCAATTCCGACGATTTCTACAAGAGGAATTGTCCCTTCCCCAAGAATCGATCGCTATGGCCGAGCGCTCGATCCAATCTGATAAAATTCATTTACCGATGATTCTCTGGCAGTACGGTTTAGTGACCTTGGAACAATTAGACAAAATTTATGATTTTCTCGAAGAGGTAGTCTAATCTTACAATTGCTCACTATTGACAAGGAGAATAATTGCCATGGCTGCTCATAGTTTCTGGCACAGTTTGAAAATTCCGATCCCAAAAACTACCAATCATCACTTGAGAAGTGGGTTATTTAAACCCACTTTTTTAATAACTATACAATTGAGAATTATCGATTAACTGCTCAGTCCATGAAACCCCATGACCAATTTGCCAAAAATTACCTTGAACAATTACTTTCTCCCCTGGGAATCGTCGAAATCAGTAAAGAAGTCAGCGACGAAACCCGACAGATAGAT
>NZ_JAPZQJ010000276.1:0-11790 GCF_027530405.1 Microcystis sp. LE19-41.2A
CTCCTATTACAGACTGGAAAACATATTTTTCAGCAAATTTCTGGCACGTTAAAATTGAACCTAACAGTATCAATGGATTGAATAAAGCTTCTGCAATTGATACTCTTCAACTAAGGGGGGTGGATTTACAAAGGTTTATTCGTAAATTAGGAAGCGTTTCTGAAATTACAATACTGGAAATTGTAGCCGCCATTGCTACTGTAATCGAATTTGAGGTCTAACAAATCATTGCACCCGACCAACAAAAAGCGACTGATGCTGGAAAATAGACCAAAATGGCGGGTGAATTCAGCTGGTAGGGTGCGTTCTCTAATATGGCTCCTACTGCTCCACCAAGAGATTTTGAGGAACGCACCATGCACATTTATTGAAACTGTGAGTCTAAGTGCGATGCCGAAGGCACTGCGTAGCAGTACGCCGCTCTGGTGGGTTAGGTTAACGGCAGACCCCCAACTGTGATCTTTGACTTCATGCCAATTTGTGCGGACTGTATTCAGGTGTTACCTGCTGTGATAGTTAGTAAGTGAGCCTGTTCGTTGAGTTGAGGAGTAAAATAGGAGAAGTCCTAATCTAAGATTTAGTAATGGATAGAAGCATTATAGAACGGCAACCGCTAATTGAAGCAGTCAAGGCTCTCCCTGATGAGGCTTTAGTGGAACTGTCTAATTTTCTTGACTATCTTCGCTATAAAGCAGCCTATCAAAGAGAACTGACCACTCATTCTTCTAGTTTTCTGCTTGCAGTTGCAGGTTTAGGCAACTCTGGTCAACAGGATATTTCAGAACGTGATGAAGAGATTCTAGGCAATGAGATTGATCCGGTGTCCGGCTGGAATCTTAAGCCAAGCAATTCAGTATGACGGCGATACTTGACACCAGTTTTTTGTTTGCCTTGACCGATCAGGGCGATCGCAATCATCAACGGGTGTTGGCTATTGCTCAAAGCGTGAATGAGCCATTGGTTCTACCTGTCGTTGTCCTGCCTGAGGTCTGCTATCTGATTGCATCAAGATTGGGCCACCAAGCAATGCGCCGTTTTGTATCCAGTATGACACCTGATGCGGTTCAAGTTGAACCTGTAATCCCAGAAGACTTGGTACGAGTGCATGAGATATTGGAACAATATGCTGACAATCAGCTTGACTTTACAGATGCAGCGATCATTGCCATAGCTGAAAGGCTTACTATTACTCGCGTTTACACACTTGATCGCCGAGATTTTTCGATTATTCGTCCAAGTCACTGCGATTACTTTGAGTTATTTCCTTGAACCACCAGCTAACACTGCGTGGCAGCGGACGGTCGCAATTCGTCGCTGCCGAGCTTGCTTTCTAATGCCGTCGCTGATTTGAGCCGTTAGCGATCGAGCGCGCTACGCACCGATCGGGTTCTGGACTTCCCCATTGACAAAAAGCCATAACCTGTGCTGCAGGAAGGATTAACAGAATTTCCGATACCCCCTTACTGGGTACAAATTAAGAAAACCTCTAATAAATCTAACGCCGTACAAACTCCTCGTCAATAGCAAATCAGGTTATACTTCACACCCCACACCCCACACCCCACACCCTACCCCCACGAAAAACTTTTTCAGCAGACCCTACCTATCGATCCCATTTTTACCTATTCTAAGCGCAGGATTTCTCCACCTCTGGCTAGAGATAATTCTGCTGCCTGGAGGATTTTGACTAATTCCGTCCCTACCGATCCCGAAGATACAGGAGAATCGACACCCGTAGCCACCGACTCTAAAAAATGTTCGCACAATGCTTTCAGGGGTTCACCATCGGCAATAGGGATAGATTCCGTCTCCTGTCCCCGGGGAATAAAATAGGCTTCCTGACGCTCAAAATGGCCCTTTTGTCGGGTTAAAGGCGATCGAGAGTCTAATTCATTGAAAATTAAAGTCCCTTCGCTGCCAACTATCCCTAAACGTCGCTGTTTATCGGGATTCAACCAACAAAGGTGAATAGTCGCTTGAAAACCATCGCCATAGATCAGGGTTAACCAGACTAAATCGGCTAGATTAGGTTGTAGCCAGAAAGTTCCCCTCGCCTGTACCGATACTGGTGTACTATTTAACCAATGATTAAAAATCGAGATATCGTGAATAGCTAGATCCCACAAAGCGGACACATCCTGACGGACCGGCCCCAGGTGGGTGCGAGTGGCATAACCATAAAGAGGTTTACCGATACCCCCGGATTGCAGGACTTTTTGTCCGGTGATAACGGCCGGATGAAAAAGATAGGTATGATCAACTAATAAAATACGCTGTTTTTTCGCCGCTAATGCCGTTAATTCGCCACATTCTTGGGGATTGAGGGTTAAGGGTTTTTCGGCGAGGACGTGATAACCTAAATTAAGAGCATCTTTAATCAGGGGATAATGACTGATGGCGGGAGTAACGACGACTACAGCCGAGATTTCGGGGTGAAGACGAATTGATTCCCAGTCATTGGCTAAAATAACCTTATTAGTATCGAGATTAAATTGATCGCGACAGAGATGAAGTTTTTCAGGGGAGGAGTCAACGATCGCCACTACTTGTGCTGAGGGATGTTGAGAAAAATGACGGACGAAATGGACTCCCCAACGTCCTACCCCTAAGATAGCGATTCCTGTGGACATTTTGCTTACTCAGATAAATCAATCTAGTTTATTTTAAAAGGATTAGGCGCAATTGTTCATTGATTCTGAGAACTGGAAGGGATTATGTTAAAATTTTTTATCGATCGAGGGGGAACTTTTACCGATATCGTGGCGATAATCGATCAACCAGAAATTATTGAACGACTAGCTAGAGATGCCGCTAGATTTCTGATTGTTCCCCTTGCCGATCAACAGTGGATTGTTCTCTATAAACTGCTCTCGGAAAATCCCGAAAAATACCCAGATGCAGTCATTCAAGGGATCAAAGATATTAGCGGTTCCCTAGATAACATCGAAGTGATTAAAATGGGAACAACGGTAGCCACCAATGCGCTGTTAGAAAGAAAAGGAGAGCGCACGGTTTTGTTAATCACCAAAGGTTTTAAAGATGCCTTGAGAATTGGCTATCAAAATCGCCCCGATATTTTTGCCCGTCAAATTATTCTTCCTTCTTTATTATACGAACAAGTTATCGAAGTGGCCGAACGGTACGATCGTCAAGGACAAGAATTAATCGCCGTTAATCCCGCCCAAGTTAAAGCCGATTTAATACCAGTTTATCAAGCGGGTATCCGAAGTTGTGCGATTGTTTTTATGCACGGTTATCGTTATCCTGACCACGAAAAACAAGTGGCAGCCATTGCCGAAGAAATCGGCTTTACTCATCTAGCCATTTCCCATCAAGTCAGTCCTTTAATGAAACTGGTATCCCGGGGAGATACCACGGTAGTCTCTGCCTATTTATCGCCAATTTTACGCCGCTATGTTGATAGTATTAGCCAGCAATTACCGAAAACTAGCTTGTTATTTATGAAATCCGATGGCGGTTTAGTCACCGCCGATAAATTTCAGGGTAAAGATAGCATTTTATCTGGTCCTGCGGGGGGAATAGTCGGGGCAGTACAAACCAGTTTAAGGGCGGGATTTAGTAAAATTATCAGTTTTGATATGGGAGGAACTAGCACCGATGTTTCTCATTTTCAAGGGGAATACGAGCGCCAAACAGATAACGAAATTGCTGGCGTAAGAATGCGAGCGCCGATGTTAAGTATTCACACCGTGGCCGCTGGTGGGGGTTCGATTTTAGTCTATGATGGTTATCGTTTTCGGGTCGGACCAGAAAGTGCCGGAGCTAATCCGGGACCTGCCTGTTATCGACGGGGTGGACCATTAACAATTACCGATGCTAATGTTTTGTTAGGAAAAATTCAAGCTGCCTATTTTCCCGCTATTTTTGGACAAGAGGGAAATTTACCCCTAGATAGAGAGATTGTGCTGACAAAGTTTCAAGAATTGGTGGCAACAATGGGGGGTAATAATAGTCCTGAACTGCTGGCTGCGGGGTTTATTCAAATTGCCGTAGAAAATATGGCTAATGCGATTAAAAAAATCTCTCTACAAAAGGGTTATGATCTCAGTGATTATACTCTTTGTACCTTTGGCGGTGCCGGGGGTCAAGTGGCCTGTTTAATTGCCGATACTCTGGGAATGAAAAGTATTTTTCTCCATCCCTATGCCGGGGTTTTAAGCGCCTACGGCATGGGTTTGGCCGATTTGAGGGTAATTAAAGAAAAAGCGATCGAACAGCCGTTAAATGCCGATTTAATCGGGCAGTTGCTCACGGAAATGAACGAATTAGAAGTTTTAGCGGGTCGGGAATTAGAGGATTATAATCAGGTGCGGCAGCAAGTTAGTTTAAAATATCAAGGCAGTGATGCCACTTTAGCGGTTAATTTTAGCGATCAAATGCGTCAGGATTTTGAACGGGAACATCAAAGACGTTATGGGTTTAAACAAGAACAAAAAGCTTTAATTGTTGAGTCGATTGCCGTGGAATTGATCCAGACTATGGACAGTCCCAAAGAAGCAATTTTAACTCGCTCCCGTCCGATGGGAGAATTACCTCCTATCCTCGATCGAGTAGCGGTTTTTATGGCTAATCAATGGCGAGAAACGCCAATTTATCAGCGTTCAGATCTGCAACCTTTTGATTGTCTCGCCGGACCTGCAATTATTATCGAAAAAATCAGCACGATTGTGATTGAACCGGGTTGGATGGCAAAATTAACGGAGAAAAATCATTTAATTCTCTCCAAAGATTAACTAGGGTTTGCGGCAAAAAGTTTTTCGTGGGGGTAGGGTGTGGGGTGTGGGGTGTGGGGTGTGGGGTTTTACCAGTTTTGAGGTGGCCAATTACCTAATTTTCAGGGAAAAAGTGCCTAAATTTCCCCCACTTTTTGATTTCAAAAAAGCCTAAAGATATTATCCAACAAGGTTTTTAGCTTTATTCAGTAAACCCTACATAGGGTTTGCTGAAAAAGTTTTTCCTGGAGTCAGGAGTCAGGAGTCAGGAGTCAGTAGCCGGTCGTCGGTCGTTTCAGGCTTTGTTGCCCTCTTTTTTTGTACCAGTTTATGTACTATGAGGAGAATAATGCAAGGTTTTTGAATGTCCCAATCCTATTTTCTTGCACTAACATCAGATTTTAACAGGTCAAAAGCCTTATTTTCAAAGGGTTTTACCATTATTCAGCAAGTCCTACATAGAAATATCTACAGCAGTTATCCTAATTGATCAATTCTCATTTCGCCGAGGTATTTACGGAGATAGGGAGAAAAAACCTCGTAAATCAGGGTAAGGGGTTGGCGAGCGTGCCAAAATAGGTAATGACGACCCCAAAATGCTCCTTTTTCCCCAAAAGCTATTTCTAATTCCGGGGAATGACCGTAATAAAGTCCCTGCACATCGCGATACAATTCCGTGTGCAGCCGCGAGAGACTTTCCCAAATCGGTAGGGAACGATTTTCCAGATATTCGTCCACTTGATTGACAGACCACCAAGAAGCGGCATAGGCTAACCTTTGACCACTAGCTGTGCGTAACCAGACTTGACGACGCAATCTCGGCCCCGGAATCAGGCTAATTTTCATCGGTGCGCCATCCTCATCGTCGCCGATGGGGGACATATCGATCACATCCACTTCCGTTTTTTCACCGGTTAAAAGTTGTAAATGACGGGTGGGAGAACCATCGCCGAGAATTAAAATCTGCCACGGGGGTGCGAGTTGGCTATGGGGTAAACCTTGTTTAACATCGGTTTCGTCTCCTTGCCAGAGAGAGGACAGGGAGTACCAAGGACGATTAAGCAGGGGCTTTTCTTGGGGGCGGAGGATAGCAGTCAAGGTTTGTTACAAAACTTTATGATTTTTTCATTAATCATAACACGGGATTTTTGTCTGCTGGTGATAAAAGCGATCGCCTTGCTCTAATCCTCTCTAAACTTTTCGGTTAGCAGATGCACTTTTGCCAAAGGAGATTGACTATTTTGATTTTAACGATAGAAAGGTATCAAGATCTGGAGGAATTTTTGTAATCTTCTCAGGGCAATTAATTGTCGAATCTTGGGATTAATTTGGGGGGGATAAATGCTGGTGGCTAATTGTTCTTCTAGTAAGGCATATTCTGCCGCAGTTAGGGGTTGATTATCAAGGGGCGAGCGAGCCGAAGTGATAATTTCTGCTCGTAAAACTTCTTCGGGAATATCTTCAGGAGAGGGCAAAGCAAGGGCTTTTAGGGGCGATAAGAAACCGATCGAGATGAGAATAATAATTTTGGTCGTTCGCTGCATTTAATTTAAACCGGGGGGCAATTTTTCCCGACACTGTTGATGAATTTCCCCGATTCTAGCAAACAACCAGGGATATTTTTGACGATAACTGGGAATTAGAGCCAGAGGACTGAGTAGGGCAGTGGCGGCAATATCGGCTACACTTAATTTATCCGCCACCAAATAGGGCTGATTTTGCCAATATTCTAGAATCTTGAGGGCATTTTCTAGTCGCTCCTCCGCTAGTTTTACCCTGGCTGGGGTGATTTTATATTGTTGTCGCACGATATTAATAATTATTTGACTACTCAGGGAAGGATCGATCGCTTTTCCCTCTCCGGCGCGATAATTATAATAGACAAATCTAGTCGCTACTCCAATACTTTCATCTAACCAATCCTCTAGTAACCAAGCTTGATTTTTCTCCTTTTCCCCAGCGGGAATAAAAGAGGGGAAAGGAACTATTTTTTCTAAATATTTTAAAATGGCAGTAGAATCGGCAATAATCTCATCTGCTGCCATTAAAACGGGGACAGTGGTTAACCCTTTGGTTAGGGGACTGAGTTTGAGAATATGTAGTCCGGGGGTGAGATTTTCTACTTGGTAATCAATCCCCTTATAACCTAGGGCTAAACGAGCTTTGCGACAGTAATGAGATGTGCTAAATTGAAGTAAAAGCATTAAGTGTTGTTGGTTGCTATAGTAGTTATCAGTTATCAGTTATCAGATTTGAGTTTTAAGTTCACTGTTCACTGTTGACTGATCACTCTGTTGACTGAATTGGCAATAGGTCTATACTATGAGCAAACCCTCCCTTTTTTCGGCTGTTTCTCGTCCTTATGCGACTAATTCACAAGCAAAAGATCCCTGGTTAGCGGTCAATCTCTCGATGTTTTTCCCCGGTTTGGGACAATGGTATGCTAACAAAAACCAAAAAGCAACCATTTTGGCAATCGCTCAAGTAATATTAATAATTGTGACAATTTGGTCAATTTTTAGCCACAATGGCCATGTAAGCTGGGGATTAGGGGGAATAGTTGCTCTGGTTATCGTTTACATTAGCAATATTTTTGACGCTCACTGGACTGTTTATTATTCCAGACAGAATAACAGCTTAGAGAAAATTCCCCGCCAACAAAAAAACCCATGGTTTGCCGTCTTCGCTAACCGGATTATACCGGGGTTAGGGCAATTGTACGCCGATAAGGTGATCTTAGGGATAATTTTTCTGACTATATCCCTGATTACCCTGAAAATAGATGATTTTTTGGACAATATCCTCTTTCTTACCCCTTTAATTACAGCAATCGCTGTTTATCATGTTTACCACACTTTCCCCGATCAATTTCATCCCCATCGTCACACCTATCGTTCCATTTTGGCGCTGATGGTGGCAGCAATTTTTACTTGGGGAATTATCTGTAATTATTTTCCCGATTGGTTACATCAAAGAATAGAATTTTTCGAGATTCCGAGCGAATCCATGCTGCCTACCCTCGCAGTAGGTGATCGCATTTTCGTCAGTCAATCCAGTAATTATCAAGCGAAAAGAGGCGATATAATTGTTTTTAGAACTCCCGAAAAAATTCAGCAACTAGAGCCTAATTCGGGAGATTTTTTTATCAAACGAGTCATCGCTATTTCTGGGGATACCATTGAAATCCGCAGGGGTAAAGTTTATCTCAACTGGCAAGTTATCGAGGAACCCTACACCGCCGAGTTAGCCAATTATGAAATAGAATTTATGACTGTACCCCCAAAAACCCTGTTTGTTTTGGGAGATAATCGTAACCATAGTTTTGATTCCCATGCTTGGGGTTTTTTGCCAGAAAGTTATATCGTTGGTCAAGCCTATAAAGTTTACTGGCCTCTCGATCGTGTCCAGTCTTTGCTATGATGGGGATGACTAAGCTGTTGACTATCTGAATTACTCGTTAAGACTTCATGGGAGCAGGGAGAGGGGGGTTGAGCATTTGTCCTAAAGTTTACAATACGCAGTTTAAATGCAGTACAGCATCCCTTGAATTGTTCCTGAAAAATTACCACTGGTGCTAGATAATTAACTTCAATCTTTTCTTGATTAATATGCTGTTAAAATTCCCTCAAAAGCTGAAAATTAAGCAAATAATATTATTAGTATTCTGGCTAGGAATAGGGATATTTTTCTGGTGGTTATCGTGGCAATCCCCCGGGATGAGCCAAATTCAACGACCCGAAACAGTTGCTCAACAAATTTATCAAGCAATGCCAGATTTACCGAAAGAAAACAACTATACCCGTCGAGATACAGGGGCGATCGATCCGAATAATACTTTAATAAGTCGCTTTCTTCGTTATCATCAAGATACAAAAAAAAGGTTTACTCTCATCCGTTTTGATTGGCAATTAACCCTAGGGGATTATCTAGGAGTGAACGAGAAAATCAGCGAAGAAAACTATCCCGGACAAGCAACCCTTACGGTTAACCCGATGGCTGCCGATATCAAAGCGATTAACAGTCTTAATCGTCGTCAAAGGCAGCAGTTAGTCACCCTTCTAGTCGAAATTTATAACCCCGCCATTCTCCCCCAAGAAACCCCCAATCCTAGCCCTTCTCCCAGTCCTTCTCCCCGTCGTCCATCTTTATCAAAACCGGGAGATGCCGACCTATTAAAATTCTAGAAAATTATGGAAAAAATTCTCAAATATGGTTCAGGTTGGCGACTCGGTTGGGATCCTAAGGCAGCCATTTATAAAGGATTAATTGGTGGCGATGATTGGGCGATCGAATTGACCGAGGCCGAGTGGCAAGATTTGCGTCGGTTACTATCACAATTGACCGCAACTATGGCGGCCATGGCCACAGAATTAATGGATGAAGAAAGTATTGCTTGTGAAGCGGAAAGCGAGCTTTTATGGTTAGAAGCGGCAGGATTTCCCGATAATTATTCCCTGCGATTTATTCTCTATCAAGGTCGCGGTTGTGAGGGCAATTGGTCGGCCACTGCCCTGCCAGAGTTGCTCGCCGCTTGGGACAATTTGCTTTACAATTTTTAAGAAAGCGGTGGGCATAAGTTAATTTTTGTCTCCCCCTCTTGACTTTTTGATTCCCCTGTGCTGCTATGCTTGCCCATCCGAGGACGAAGACCGATAATCTCACCTACACTCCGCCCCCATTGCTGAAAAACGGTTTTGCCATGACTCTCTATGTGTCCCTAAAAGCGCGAGAAACCTGGCAAAATACGATCGCTATTCCCGAACCAGTCTATCAAGAAACCATTTTCACCGGGGCCAATGCCGTCCCCATCTACGGGATTGTTTCCATTCCCCCGCAAGGGAAGGGAACAATTATCGGCACCTACGGCATCACGGGAGACTTAGATAATCAATGGTTTTTAAGAATTTTAGGCAGAAAAGCCGTAGCAAGAAACTACGCAGTCGTCCTCTTCGATTGGCGGGCCCACGGTAAGACAGCCGAATTATCCCCGACTCTCACCTCCGATGGCATCTATGAAGGGCTAGATTTCCTTCATATTGCCGCCCAAGCCCAAAAAATGGGCTGTCCTGCTCCTTTTTGGTTCACGGGTTACTCTCTGGGGGGACAATTGGCCCTCTGGGGAATTAAATCGGCAGAGAATCAGGAAGATATGGGGATCGATCCCGTCGATATCGGTGGTGGTGCGGTAATTTGTCCTAATTTAGACTCTAATCGTTCTTTATCCTATCTCGTCCGGGATCCCTGGGGGAAACATTTGGAAAAAGCGATCGCCAGGGAATTACGCAAGTTAGCCAAACGCATCCATCAAGCTCATCCCGATCATATCGATCCCGAAGCAATTACTCGCGCCACCACGATTGCCGGATTCGATCGAGAATTAGTGATTAAAAAGCTAGGATTTGAGACAGTTTTTGACTATTATGCCGCTAGTAGTCCCTTGCCCTTTCAACCCTATTTAACTAAACCCACTTTTATCCTCTACGCGGCCGATGATCCCCTCTTTTCCCCCGCAGTTATTCCCGATCTGCAAGCAGCGATCGCCGATAATCCCCACGTGGATCTACTCTTAACCAACTATGGCGGTCATGTGGGTTATATCAGCAGTTTATCCTGTCAGCGTCAGTGGGGCGATAGCGATCGCTGGTGGGCATGGAATCGGGTTTTAGACTGGTTTGACCAAAAAACTGGCAAATAATACTAAATCCGTTGAGTATAGGTTACATATCACGATAGGCACTCATGCAAGAGGGGGAATAAATAATCAGTTTTTAATAACCAGATTTAGTATAGGGTTGGCTGAATAAATCTAAAAACCTTGTTGTATAAGACTTTTAGACTTTTTTCCCATCAAAAAGTGCCAGACATTGGGGTGATCGGGGGGGAAATTTAGGCACTTTTTCCCTGAAAATTAGGTAATTGACCCCCTGAAAATGGGTAAAACCCCACACCCCACACCCCACACCCCACACCCTGCCCCCACGAAAAACTTTTTGCCGCAAACCCTAGTATAGTTTCTAGGAGTCAAAGGCCACTAGAAACTCCTCCACCTGTTCCCGAGTCGGTTGGGAGGCGATCGCTCCTGCCCCCCTTGTCACCATTGTCCCCACCGCACAGGCATAAATCACCGCCTTACGGGCTAAATCGGCATTTTCCCCAATTTGATCGCCTCCAAGACCGGCAAGAGCCAAAAAACCCGCCACAAAGCCATCTCCTGCCCCGGTTGTATCCACCACCTCCCCGGGAAAAGCCTCGACAGTGCCGCTATTTTTGCCTAAATGATATTTACAACCTTTTGCGCCGCCAGTAACCAGAATTGCCCCTAAATTGGGGTATTGTGATGATATTTCTCCGGGGGTATCAGTGCCAAATAACCATGCTGCTTCTTCCTCGCTACATTTGAGCAAATCGGCCCAGAAGATAAAATCTCGAATCCGATCGGGAGCGGCCTCAAGATTAGGCCAAAAAACCGGCCGCCAGTTGATATCGATCAATACTTTCACCCCGTAAATTTTAGCTAATTCGAGGGCGCGCATCATCGCCGCTCTCGCCGGGGGATAGGCTAACCCTAGGGTTCCCATCACTAGATAATCGGCATTTTTAAACAGATTTTCGGCTAATAAGTCACCATTAAGGGCAGTATCGGCAAAATCCGTCGTTTTAATGCCGCCAAAACCCGCAAAATGTCTGTCTCCCCCAGCATCGCGGGTGACATAAACTTGTCGGGTGGGTAGGGTGGCATGATACTGTACACCAGTAGTATCGACTCCGAGAGCGTCTAGCAAGGCGATTAACTGTTCCCCTCGTTGATCTTTGCCCACACAACCGATAAAAGCCGAATTTATGCCCAATTTTCGCAATCCACAGGCCACGTTTGCCGGCGCACCCCCGGCATAGGTTGTCCAAGAAGTCACTTGCTCTATAGAGCGCTCGCTTTGATCGGCAATTAGATCAGAGAGGATTTCCCCTAAACAAATGACAGACACCGGCGAAGATCTTTGATTGTTAAGCATTGGTGTGGGAAGTGGGGTGTGGGGTGTGGGGTGTGGGGTGTGGGGTG
>NZ_JAPZQJ010000361.1:0-19020 GCF_027530405.1 Microcystis sp. LE19-41.2A
ACCCTTATATAGAAAGGCATTTAGCGATTTTTGTCAATTATTTCTTATCTAGAGCGAACTAATCAATTAAGTCTCTTGCCAGATAAGGATTTAGTCGATTTATGCCCCCCTATCGAACCATACCAAGTAACGAAGAACCAATTAATTTTGCACAACTACTTAGGATAATTTTACAACAAGTGGTGATTATTACTGGCTCTCTTCCCTTCCATTCCCTAAAAGTCCCTTGGCCATGGTTAAAACCGCGGGACTTCTAGCCACTGTCAGTTAAATCGACAAAATTAATCTAAGCTATCGGGAGAATGGGGATAAAGTTGTTCTGCTTCCGGACAATCTTCCGAGACATTAATATCAGGATTCGTCCGCGACACCGATGCCAGTTTTCTGCTCACCGCACCGATACTTTCTAAACGCACCATTTCTTCCCAAGAACTAATTTCGTCTTCTTCTTCTGTTTCGTAGCGAATGGTGACGAGATCGCTTTCTAGATCGACAATACGAGCATTATCAATCCATCTTTGCTGATCGCGCAAGAAAATGCAGACTTCCTGACCATCCATACAGAATTGATAAATCTTGCGGTGTAACATAAATTGCTCCTAAACAGCTTCTTTTGTTGAATTCAACTAACGGGAAGTGACAAAATGCCAATCTCAGCAATAGCTCAAAAATTCCCGCGGATAACACAAAAGGGAGAAAAATTCCGCTAGCAGTGGCAAGAATGGGAAAGGAAAGTCAGGTTTCCGGTTTGGGGCTACGTTCTTCAAAGACATCGATTCGATTAATAGACGGCCTCGGCGATCACTAAAAAATCGCCCTTATAGAGTCATTGTGACATAAATTTTCACTTCCTAACAGTATTCCTGGATGGAATCGGCAATAAGGTTTAGGGATGAGGTTATCCCATTTTTCTTTATTCATGGCAGGCATTCTACACCCCTCTCGCGCCCCTCCAACCCCCCACATCGGTAGGGTAGGGGGAGTTGGGGGGTGAGGGCAATTAACCATATCTGCCATTACTTTTGAAAAATGCTATCAGTACCGTCCCCTTTCCAACCCCGAAAAATAGGTATAGATGCTCTGTCATCTTGGCAAGTCATGGGACATCGCTCGCCACTTGATTCCGTTGGCCGATAAATAAAAAATGGCTGTGAGCTTATAGCTACTTCAGGGTAAGCGCATCTTAAGGATCCTTGACAAAATGAACTTTATGTGAGTTGCTTACCCACGATTCAGGCATATTTGAGGAGAATTTGCCATCTCAATTGTTAAGCAAAAATCGACCAAATCGGTCGAGTTCGTAACTATTCTGATTGACTGGTATCACTTGAAATGCCCACGCAGATCACAAAATTGGTCAATTGTCAATAGCGTTTGAGATGCGCTCACCTTGGGTTGGGGAGTGGGGAGACGATGCCAAATCTGGTTATAATTCACATTTACCAGAAACGCTATATTCATTTCAATCATTCCGAAATAACTAAATAAACTTCTAATCCTTTTTGACTTTCTTTGTCAAATTTTAAGCCTATTTCAGAATCTTTTATCTCTCTTATTGGAATTCTTCGGCGAGGGGTATTTTTGCCATTTTTATTAATTCGAATACTTTCAATAATAGCATTTTGACATATTTTTTTATTTTCACTGACTAAAAAAACTTTTTTACCGACTTCTAGTCTTTTATTGGATTCCTGTGACTCATCTGATATTTTGATAGCGCAAGCTTGTTGCTGTTGATACCAATTGACAACTTTACCGATCTTTTGAAGCTTTCCTATCTTTTTCTTCCTATCAACAAAGCAATAAAGAACTAATTCACTCATAGCTTGACATATAGCTTCGACAAAATCACATAATTGTAGTAACTCATTGGCATTAAGAACGGTATCTATTTCTTTACCATGAGCAGAATTATTACGAAGTTCTATAAAATTCTTTAATTCATTTTCCACACTACCCCTACTATTATTATCAATAAAATTCTTAACTTTTTTATGATTTTCTATCCATTGCCAAGAATCAGTTGCAGATATGCCAGCATCGACTAAAAGTCTGGTTAATTGCTCTTTTCTCAGATTAGCTTCATGTAACAAAAAAGCAGCTGATGTGAGATTATATTTAGTTGTATTTTTGTATTCAGTATCAAATAAATTTTTGATAATGTCCCTCTCTGAAAGAGAATCGAAGCGATTTCTTTTATTTTCATTGCCCAGTAATGTAGCACAACCAGTCTGATGCTTATTTCTTACAGATTCAGGTAAATCTTGATAGCAACTATATAATTGAGGCAGCAAAATAATCCAATCTCCCACTAGATTTTCGACAAAATTTTCGTAAAGAGCATATAACCTTGTGATAGATGAACAATGATCGTTAACTAGCCACTTGTCTCCTAAAGGAGCATTTGCTTGAAGATATTTTAAGTCTTCTGTGTTGAGTTGTGAAGGATTATCCGCAATAATTTCTCTAAGTTTTTCACTGATATTAATTATTGATCGAATGGTCTTTATCTCATCCTTTAGGTTATTTAAAAGTCCTTCAAACATTCTCAAATACTCTGCTTAAGAACTCGTTGAATCAGAGAATCAAAAATTTGAATACGAGCTTTAAAATCATCTTTGGTATCCCCTTCTCCGGTGAAAAGTCCTTTTTTTAATTTTTTATCTTGATGAGTAATTCCCTGGGAATCTTGAGTAAATAAGCTGATAGTTTCTTGAACTATTGCTGATTTTCTAGTAATTAATTCTTGATAATCAGATAAATGGTTACTGAAACTGATCATCACTGCATCATAGTAAACTTTATAAGCTTTCGATTTATGTGTTTTGGTTTTACTATCGAAAGGCTTAAATAACTGATCCTGATAAATGTTAGATACTAACTCTATAGTTTGGTTAAATACTCGCTCGAACTCTTGGATATTCTCGTCGGAAAAATTAAGACTTTTTTTCATCATATAATTATCCAGATATTTAGATAAATTACCAGTATATTGATCAATATCCCTCAGGGCAAAAAAACGGAGGATTAATTCTACATCTTCCATCTTTTTATAAAATCCATTTTCTTTAAGTTCTTCTTTATCATCAATAGGAATATCCCAAGCTTTAGCAAAAATAGTATTCTCAGAAAGCTTTAATAAAAGTTCATTGAATTTCCCAGAGTAAAGACAGTTTCTTATTTCTTGGCGACTCAAAGATACACCTCCTGTATTGAGGCGTTCAAAAACCAGTTGTTTTAAAGATAAAGATTCCTCTGGGTCCGATAGAGACTCGGTAATAACAACTATAGTTGAAATGGCTCGTCGATTGATACCATCTTTGATTTTTGCAGGAAGACTTTCATAGGTTCTTCCTTCTAATTCAGGCCAGATATCTAACCCTGTTAATTTTAATTTGTTATTATAAAAATTCTCAATTGCTGTGATTCTTTGTTGACCATCCATTACTTCATAGGAGTTATAGGAAGTTTCATAGAGAATCAGAGGAGGTACGGGAATATTCATCAAAAAAGATTCAATTAGTCTCGATTGTTTTTGTGCGTCCCAGCGATCCCGTCTCTGATAGAAAGGACGCTTTTTCACATAGTTAGGTTTCTTTAAAGAATCAGCAAAACTAGGCAATTTTTCTCGATTCATTTCTAATAATATTCTTCGTTCACCTTGTTCATATTTTTCATTAATTTCATTATCTGATAATTTTTTAACATCCTTTCGGGAACGTTTTTGCCAAGGATTTGTTTTAGTTTGTGAGATTGTCATAATTTCCCACCAGAGGGGTACAAATTGATATGACTGGACTTCCCTCATTCATTTTTAAGCATAGACTGAGGATATATACGAGAATTAAGAGTTATTGGTAATCTTCCCAGATAACTCTCAAAAGTTAATTCTCTTCAATTGGCAACTGGTCACTGATAACTGGTCACTGATAACTGATTAGGATTTTTGGCTGAAATAGGCCTCTAGTGCCTCATTGATGATTTGATTCATCGGCCGTTTTTCCGTTTCCGAAGCTTCCTTGAGACGGACAAACATATCATCGGGGACGCTGACACGGTTTTGATTTTTACGCACGCGTTTGGGTTTTGATTCAGTAGTAGTAGTTTCGGTCATTTTAGGTGTGTAGGTGGCTGAAAATGCTTGTAAAGCAGGGAAATTGACTCGATGACAGAATTCTCCGAAGGTCTCGTTATTTTGTTGATCCTGTTGGAAGTAAACGAAAATCGGTTCTAAGACCTTTTCTAGATCATCGATCGCCATTTTATCCAAATAGGGGCGCGCTAGTCGAGTTTGATCGGCTGTTCCCCCTAACCAGAGTTGGTAGGAATTGGGAGCGCTACCCACAAATCCTAATTCTGCCATATAGGGACGCGCGCAGCCATTAGGACATCCTGTCATGCGGATGACAAATTCCTCTTTGCTTAATCCTAAGCGATTAAGCAGGGCGCGAATGCGTTCAATTACCCGGGGTAAAATTCTTTCTGACTCAGTAATCGCTAATCCACAGGTAGGCCAAGCGGGACAGGCCATGGAATAACGGGTTAAAGGGTCAATTTCGGCGGGATTGGTGACAATTCCGTGTTCTTTCAGGATCGCCTCGATCGCTTGCTGATCCTGGGGTTCGATTTCGTAGAGAATGATATTATGGTTAGCCGTCAAGCGCATGGGCAACTGAAAACGCTCGATAATCACTTTTAAGGCGGTTTTTAGCTGAAAACTGCCTTCATTTTTGACCCGGCCATTCTCCACAGAAAGACCAAAAAATAATTTTCCGTCTCCCTGTTCATTCCATCCCAAAAAGTCTTGATATTTCCAATCGGGGAGGGGTTGGTAGGGGGCAATTTTTTGACCGAAATAACCCTCAACAGTGCTGCGGAATTTTTCTACTCCCCATTCTTCGAGGATATATTTCATTCTGGCATGACGACGATCGCCGCGATCTCCGTAATCTCTTTGGGTTGCCACGATCGCTTTTACCAGATCGTACACATTTTCTTTGTCCACATAACCGATCGCATCGGCCATTCTGGGGAAAGTTTCTTCCTTATTGTGGGTCCTTCCCAGTCCACCCCCGGCAAGGATGTTAAAACCCTGTAATTGACCGTTTGCGTCGGTAATCACCACCAAACCGAGGTCATTGGTGTAGATATCGATGGAGTTGTCTCCGGGTACGGTGACACCGATCTTGAACTTACGGGGCATATAATGTTGACCGTAGATCGGTTCGATGGGATCGTTTTTGTTAATCCCATTTGTATCTTTTTGTCTCGCGGTCTTGACTTCCGGCGCTTCTTCTGCACTGATAACTTTTTCGCCATCGAGCCAAATTTCGTAGTAGGCTCCAGTTTGGGGAGTGAGCAAATCGGCGATATTATTGGCATATTCCCAAGCATAGCCGTATTCGGGGCGATTTTTGTAGGGGGCTGGCGGTGCAGTGACATTGCGGTTAACATCACCACAGGCCGCTAAAGTGGATCCCATACTGCGGATAATTTCCCCGAGGGTAGCTTTGAGATTTTTCTTTAAAATGCCGTGTAATTGGAAGCCTTGGCGGGTTGTCACCCGTAAAGTGCCGTTACCGTAGCGATCGGACAAACTATCGAGGGTAAGATATAGTTGCGCGGGAATAAAACCCCCCGGACTGCGGGTACGCAACATCATTTGATAGTCTTTTTCTTGACCTTTGGCTCTATTGTCGCGATTATCCTGTTGATAGGAACCGTGAAACTTGAGGATCTGCACCGCCGCATCGGTAAAATGGGTTGTATCTTCGAGGAGTTCACTGGCCAAAGGTTCTCGTAGATAATTACTGCGTTCTTTGATACCTTCGACTTTAGAAACCTTGGCGGTAGGAGAAATAGGAGTTGTAACCATCGTCTAACAGCACGATAACCTGTGGATAGGTCTTAGGAATAGGAATTTAGACAAGCTCGATCGATCCTAAGAAGTTTTACTAAGATGATCTCTAGAGTTCGTTCCAGACTCTGAGGTTAACAGTAGCGATCGAGACATCAATTCTATCTTAGCTTCTTACCGTCCCTCGCGAACGCCATCTACCGATCGAATTTTTATGACCAATTCTCCCAACATTAAAACGGTTATTAGTCAAGAACCCTACATTATTCTTAACAATCAGGGAGAATTTCTCCCTTCTATTAATCTGAGTCGTCCTAATTATAAATTGGGGCGGGATGGTCAACAGGTGGATTTAGTTGTTCCCCAACACTGGACGGTGGTGAGTCGAGTACAAGCTTGTTTTCGTCGTCAGGGAGATGATTACTATATCTACGATGGAGACGGGACTAATCCTAGTTCCAATCAACTTTTTATCAATAATCGCGTGATTACTCCCAAAGATGGCTATCTTTTACAAAATGGGGATGAGATTCATATCGGTCAAGATGTCAAAAATTCGGTCAAGATCACCTATTATCATCCTAACCAACCAGTAAAAAGCCCACCTTTAGCTTTTAAATCGGTTTCCCTAGGCAATCGCAGTGTAGTTTTAGGACGAGATAATGCTGCTACTGTGGTTTTAGACGCGCCGACAATTTCCCGACAACACGCGATTATCGATAGCGATAACCAGAATCGTTATATTCTCTACGACAAAAGCACCAATGGAGTCTTTATCGACGGAGAAAAAGTATCGGGTAGTGCCATTTTAACCAATGGTTGTACGGTGAGAATCGGACCCTATAGTTTTCGGTTGCAGGGAGATGACTTAGTTTTATTAGATACGGGGGATAATATCCGTCTGGATGCCGAAGATATCGTCAGGATGGTGCGGGATAAAAAGAAACGACCGTTGATAATTCTCAATCATATCTCCTTACCGATCGAACCGAGTCAATTAGTGGCGATTGTCGGGGGAAGTGGTGCGGGAAAATCGACTTTCTTAAAGACTTTATTAGGAATTGAACCCACCACCTCGGGAACTGTTTATCTGAATGGGGAAGAGCTGCGCCAGAACTTTAATATCTATCGCACCCAAATCGGTTATGTTCCCCAATACGATATAGTTCACAGGGATTTAACCGTGGGAGAAGTGTTATATTATGCTTCTAAATTAAGGCTACCTCCCGATCTTAATTGCCAAGAAGTGATCGAGAAAACCCTACAGCAGGTGGAATTATTAGAAAGAAGAAATACTTTAGTCAGAGACTTAAGCGGTGGTCAGTTAAAAAGGGTGAGTATTGCGGTAGAATTATTAGCCAATCCCAAATTATTCTTTTTAGATGAACCCACCTCGGGATTAGACCCCGGTTTAGATAAAAAGATGATGGAATTGCTGGCAAAATTGGCCAAAGAAGGTAGAACAATTCTCCTAGTTACCCATGCTACTAATAATATCAATCTCTGCGATCGATTAGTTTTTCTTGGTCAAGGGGGCAATTTATGTTATTTTGGTTCTCCGGGGGAGGCCTTAAATTTTTTCTCTTTACCTCAGGGGGATTTTGCCGATATTTATATTCATCTGGAAACTAGCGAAAAAGTTGATCAAGAATGTCAACGTTTCCAACAATCCGACTACTACAAAAATAATATTGAAGCAAGAATTGGTAAAATATTTCAGCAAAATAATAGTAAACCGCAACAGGTTCAACAATCTTTTTGGCAACAACTACAGGTCTTATGTCAACGGTATAGCCAGTTAATTATCCGCGATCAATTTAGTTTAATTTTATACCTATTAACCGCCCCGATTGGAATTTTCTTAATGGCCGTGGTTTCAGGGGACAAAAATCCTTTATTTTTGGGGGATAATCCCAGGTTTGAAGATGCTATCCAATCCGCACCTTTAGCCTTAAAAACTCTCTTTGTTTTTACCTGCGCGCAACTGTGGGTAGGTTTTGCCTGTTCCCTACAGGAAATTGTCAAAGAATCAGCAATTTATCAGCGAGAAAGATTAGTTAATCTGGGATTATTACCCTATTTATTCTCAAAAATTCTGGTTTTAGCAGCCTTAGCTTTTCTGCAAACAATTGTAATTATCTGCGTGATATTTTGGCGATTTACTGACCAACAACCGGAATTAATGACCTGGTTAATTGGCTTTTTTATTACCACATTTTTAACTATATTTGCGGCGATTAATCTCGGTTTATTAATTTCTGCTGGGGTTAATAACATCACCCAAGCAAATAGCGCCTTACCTTTAATTTTAATCCCTCAGATTATCTTTGCTGGGGTATTATTTAACTTAGAAGGTCTGGGAAAATATCTATCATGGTTGATGATTAGTCGCTGGTCGATTGGTGCCTATGGGGTATTAGTAGAGGTGGAAGCTATGATTGCAGAAGCGAAAGAACAAAATACTTTTAAGCTCCCTTTACCCTTTGAGGATACCAATCAAGTTTATCAATTATCTATCAATAATTTGTTATTGAATTGGGGAGTATTAATTCTTCATTCCCTTATTTATTTTCTCCTTACCTATTGGTTGCAAAAAAGAAAAGATATTTTATGATCTAAATTATAACTGAAACCTGAAAACTGAAAACTGAAAACTGATAACTGATAACTGATAACTGATAACTGATAACTGATCACTGATCACTGATAACTGATAACTGATCACTGATAACTGATAACTGACTCCTAACCCTACTTAATTTAACTTCAGATCAAGAGCGAGCGGACATTCCACTTTCGTTCCCCCTAAACCGCAGTAACCGCCGGGGTTTTTCGCTAAATACTGCTGATGATAAACTTCAGCATAATAAAATTCAGGTGCGTCGAGAATTTCCGTGGTAATTTGACCGTAGTTCGCTTTATTGAGAGCTTCTTGGTAGATCGATCGGGATTTTTCCGCTAATTGCTTTTGCTGGGGACTATAGGTATAGATACCCGATCGATACTGAGTCCCCGTATCATTACCCTGACGCATTCCTTGGGTGGGATTATGACTTTCCCAGAAAACCTTTAACAGTTGTTCGTAGGAAATCACACTGGGATCATAGACCACTAAGACCACTTCATTATGCCCAGTCATGCCGGTACACACTTCCTGATAGGTGGGATTAGGGGTGATACCAGCCGCATAACCTACGGCCGTAGTGTAAACTCCTTCTAATTGCCAAAATTTCCGCTCTGCTCCCCAAAAACAGCCTAAACCAAATATTGCGGTTTCCATACCGGTGGGAAAGGGGGGCTGCAAAGGATGACCGTTAACGTAGTGGCCGCTAGGTACGGGCATTTTTTCCGATCGCCCGGGTAGTGCTTCCCTTACTGTAGGCAAAGTTAATTTTTTTCCGAATCCGAATAACACCATAATTAAGAATTTGTCCAGAAAGTTTTACTTTACTTTACATTATCGCTCAATTTTAGGGATTTCAGCGATCGGTGATCAGAACTGAGGCTGCAGCTCAATTTTTGTCAATCTACTGAGTTGGGATTTTGAAAGGGAAACTCTCGGCTAAAACTGGGCGTTATTTCTGATTTTATCACTCAATCCCAACCCCGGAGCGCATTAGTTTTTCGGTGGGATGCTTACAGGCAGTTGTTCATACACTTGTACCAGTTGAGGCGTTGCTGAATCAAGGTATGAATGCAAACTTTGCATCAGATGCAAAAGTTAGTTTGGCTCTAGGTTTTAAAAATACCAGAAAAGAAGATTCATATCTCAAATCAGCAACGCCTAAATCCGACATTCCGCACATCTTCATATACTTTTATGTATTTTTATAGCAGTTTTCATCAGAATGAGTTATAGGCAAGGGGCTTAAGCCCTTTGTTGGCAAAACTTGTCGATACCTCAGTAAAGTGAAAAGTGCTATACATTCCCCAAGATGTTTTGACAAAAAACCTTCATTGTAGAAACTACTATTGAGAACATTTTCAATAATTGATTTTTTCTGAGAAAAAAATTTACAATTCTTCACCTTGATAAAAATCCATCATTGTAGCTATAATCCTTACTGGTAAGGGGTGGTCAGCAATATATTAGTAAAAATTATCAATTGAATGTTAAGAAGTGCGGAAAGTGGGTATATAGAGGTTCTCACACCTGTGTGGCACACTTAAACCTTTGCTAATTAAGCTTTTCAACATTAATAATGTACCTCGTGCGAACAGGAAACGCTATAGTCCGATATTTAAATCCGATGTTAAAATTTATTTCCTCAAAAATTTATTTCCGCAAAGACCATCTATGCTACTACCTAGAGATGACTTTTATGGATCTGGGCGATCGCTAGTGCCAGTCTCATAAGTCTTGAGCAATTAAATGTAAATGCAAACAAATAGTTGATGGAAAGGATGTTATGACTAATCTTCTTCAGTCCACTCTCAACAAGACCTATAACCAACTGAAAAACTTTGCTGGTTTAAATGACTTCTGGAATTTGTTCGAAATAGCATTTGGTACACAATATGACCATACAGTAGCCACAAATCTCCGTTCTCAATGGCTTGTAGGTGATTTTAGTTCATTTCCGCAAATTGAAATTCTGGATAGTAGCATTCTTGGTAACGCTAGTGGTGCTTATGGGACTAGCACGAATAAGATTTATCTCGCTGCTAATTTTCTTGATACAGCTACGGAGACAGACATTATTGCGGTTTTGTTAGAAGAATACGGGCATTTTATTGATGCTCATATTAATCAGACGGATAGCGCTGGTGATGAGGGAGACATTTTTTCTAACTTAGTGCGTGGTAATATTCTCAGTGCTGGGACATTACAGGCTTTGAAAGGTGAGAATGACTGGGCAACAATTACCGTAGGTGGCCAGAGTATTGAGATAGAGCAAGCGCTTACACCAGCCGGCTTAGTCTCTGCGTCGAATTACTTAATCAATCAAGATAACAAGAACAACTTCCTCTATGAAAATGTCCAAACGGTACCTTCTGCGATTGGTGGTCCTCCTGCATTCAGAGCGCGGTTTATAAATATATTAGGGAATACATTCCCCAATGCTATACCCAATGTCACAGCGGGTTCATTTGCAGGTGGAACTAATACCGTAGCAGTACCTTTTCAAGGAACATTGATTGATCCGCTAGATTCCACAGAGAAGGGACTACTTATCCATACCTCTGTAAATGGGCTAGGTTCAAATCCACTTTTTACAAATTTATGGGAACCCACAGATAACGCTAGTTTACTCCTTGCTAATTTATTCGCAAACAACCTAGGAAATGCGACAAATACCCTAACAAGAGAACTACTTGCTGAGGATACATTCTATGGTTCAACTGTAAATTTAGGTTATTTATCCCGTTCTCCTGGTAGCTATATTAAAGCAACTTTAGTTTGGACAGGAGTTCCTGGCGGCGGTCTTAGCACGGATGCTAACTTAGATTTGACGTTAGAGGGGAATAATAGTGGTTTAACTTACACTCCTAGTTCTTTACCACTTAATACTCCTAGTTTTTTACCTTCTGGTATGGGGTTTAATGGAACAGATAATGTTGCTGGCGGTACTATTAACGCGGTTGATTACATCGAACAAATTTATATTCCAGCAGCTAGTTTAAATCCGTTGGACAGTGCTTACAAGGTTACGGTTGGTGGGACGCTAGGTTCTGTATCCCCTATTACAGGTCAAGATTTTTCCATCTTTTTCAGTGTTGCGGGTGTTGTCGGTAACGGTCATGGTTGGGGTGATGTACATCTGTCAACTTTTGATGGTAAACCCTATGAATTTCAAACAACTGGGGAGTTTATTCTTGTGAAATCCCTGATAGATGATTTTCAAGTGCAAACTCGCCAAGAAGCTTCACCTTATTGGATTGGTGCTTCAGTCAATACTGCTTTTGCTATAAATCTTGGTGGTTACAATATTAACTATGATATAGATTTAGCACAGGATCAAAGACTATCTATTGATGGACAAAGTTACAATTTATTGAGTGGTGAAACCCTCGATTTGGGTATCGGTCAGATAAAACGTCAAGGCTCTCAATATACCTTTACTTATGCTGGTCTAGATGGTATTATTAAT
This sequence comes from Microcystis sp. LE19-41.2A, assembly GCF_027530405.1. NCBI lineage: Bacteria > Bacillati > Cyanobacteriota > Cyanophyceae > Chroococcales > Microcystaceae > Microcystis > Microcystis sp. LE19-41.2A. The sequence goes on from NZ_JAPZQJ010000361.1 coordinate 11,950, forward strand.
ACCAATGACGATGATCTAGTAACAGCTTTTGTCTATGAGGATACGATTAACACTAGTCGATATTATATTAATATTGATGTTAATCCTGCTGATTATCGTTTTGGTTTGTTGCAAGGACTTTTAGGTAATGGCGACGGTATTACTAGCAATGACTTTGCCTTGCGTGATGGTACTAACTTACAATTGAATCCTGGACAGTGGGAAAATAACCCTATCGTCCATACTACATTTGCTGATAGTTGGCGTGTTAGTCAAACAGAATCTCTCTTTCCTACAACCACAACACGAACCGCTGCTGCTTCTAGTTTTGCTTCAGACATTATTCCTCCCAACCCTATTTTTGATCCCGAAGCCTTAGCTGCTGCTTTTGATTTGGTTAATGATGCAGGAGTTGCGGCAGGACAATTTCAAGTTGGTGCAGTAATAGATTATCTTCGTACTGGAGATACAAGCTTTATCAAGTCGGCTAAACAGTTTGGTGACTTCGTACTTCAAGATGACAAGGGAGTAATCCAACTTGGAAGCATCCAAGGCAGTAAATGGAACGATGCTAATGCTAATGGTATCTGGGACGGAGGCGAACAAGCCCTAGCAGGTTGGACAATTTACATTGATAGCTTCACCAATGGACAATTAGATCCTTGGGAAATTTCCACAGTCACTAACGCTGATGGTCAATATACCTTCAGCAACTTAGGACCAGGAGAATACACCATCGGCGAAGTTCCTCAAACAGGCTGGGAACAAACCTATCCCACCACTCCCTATTCCATCGACCTGAAAACCGGCGCAATTACAGGTTCACCCAACCCCTATATCAGCCTAATTACCTCTCCCACTGACTCCAATGGTGATGGCTATTTAGAAACAGTAGTCAAAGTCAATTATCAAGCCCAACTTGATCAAGTCAAATTCATTGTCAACTACGATAAATCACCCACAGGATGGACACTTAACATTGGAGATTCAGCTACTAATGATGGGTATAAAGGAGATGCCTCTACTCAAAGTAATGATGCCGAACTGCAAATTTTAAACAAAGATTTAACCATTTATGGCAACGACTACACCCCTACTACCTTAAATCCTTTAGCAAATATCACCAATTTTGCTAATAATGTTAATTCTGTTGAGCTAGTCATCAGCAACGGACAGGTTGTTTGGAATAGCCCGAACGCTATCGGTAGCTTAAATACACCCTACCTCTATGCACTCAATGGTCAACCTGATGCAGAAGGTCCTGTAAATTACGATGTTTATGCCAGCCTTAACCGCGTCATTAATGGAACTTATCGTATCGGTTCGGGAGCAAGTAAAGTCACCATTATCCCTGTGAACAAGGGAACCCATAAAATTAATTTGGCAGCCGGACAAACAGCCACAGGTATAAACTTTGGCAATCGTCCAAGTACTCTAGTCACCCTCAACGTTACCCCAAGCAGTGTCACCGAAGATGGAATAACCAATTTAGTCTACACTTTCACCCGCCTCGGCAGCACCACCAATCCCTTAACAGTGAACTTTGGCGTTGCTGGAACTGCTACTTTCGCTACAGACTACACCCAAACAGGTGCAGCCACTTTCACATCTAGCACCGGAACCATTACCTTTGCTGCGGGTGCAGCGACAACAACATTAATTGTTGACCCCACAGCAGACACCACCGTTGAAGCGGACGAAACTGTTGCCCTCTCTTTAGCTTCTGGTGCTGATTATGTCATAGCTGGAACACCCACCGTCACTGGAACCATTATTGATGATGACTTACCCAAGATTAATCTTAGTCCCAGCAATCAGACTGTTGTTGAAGGTTTAACCACTCCTCAAAACGCCTCCTACACCGTCACTCTTTCCCAAGCAAGCAACCAAACCGTCAGCGTTAACTATGCTACTGCTAACGGTACAGCAACCGCGGGATCGGATTACACCGCCACCATTGGAACTCTAACCTTTGCCCCTGGTGTTACTACTCAAGTCATCAATATTCCCATTCTCAATAATTCCCTTAATGAGGCGAATGAAATCTTTACTTTAGCTTTGTCTTCTCCTACTAATGCTGCTCTTGGTACGCAGACGGCAGCTACCACGACGATAACCGATACTCTCACGGCCGCTGTCACCACGACTTTAGCGGCAAATGTGGAAAACCTGACACTGACGGGAGCAGCCGCCATTAACGGTACTGGTAACGCAGGTAATAACGTGATCACGGGCAACACGGCCAATAACCTTCTCAACGGTTCTGGGGGCAATGATACCCTTAATGGTGGTGCTGGACTCGATACCTTGACGGGGGGAGCAGGAAACGATGTCTTCCTCTTCCAATTTTCCCAATCTACTGTCGCTAACCCTGACCGGATCACTGATTTTGCGATCGGCTCCGACAAAATTGATTTGCTCAGTGCCGCAGGAGGTGTGCTGCCTGCCCCCGCTGCCTTTAGTCGTGCTGCCAATTCTGCGGCTACCACTTTAACCAATGTCGTGAATGCTGTTTTTACCGATGCCAATGGTGCCTTAGCCGGAAACCAAGCACTTGGTATTAATGGCGCGGCCCTGGTCCAAGTAACCACTGCTGGGATAGCCGGAAACTATATTATTGTCAATGATAATGTTGCTGGTTTCCAAAGTGCCAATGACTTACTGGTTAACGTTACCGGCACATTACCCGCTCTCGGTAATATCACTGTTTCCAACTTCTTTGTTTAGTGGATTCCTGATGGGGTGACAAGAATATTCTCAAGCCGGCGTGTTAGGGATCGGGAATGGAGTCGCCTCCATCCCCGACCCTTCAGAACCGTGCATGAGACTTTCACCTCACAGGGACCCTAGTTTGATTGTCCCATTCTTAGGGATACAACTTCTCTTAGGCGCTTGGGTAATGCCCGAAGCCTGCCCTCTGCCCCCTGCCTTCGTTAAAATTAACCAAAGTGAGGCATAAGAGTCAAAACTCCCAAGTCTAAATCTTTACTATCGATCGATTTTGCCTCGTAGAGGGCTAACATATCGTTTAATTGGGGATTACCGCAGGAGGAACCAGTTACCCCCATGGCAACAATCAAACCACAATAACCCTCGGTATTTTTGATGCGTTTTTGCCAATTGCGGCGCGCGGTACGGTGGTCGGGATCATCTTGCTCGAATTCCCCAAAGAGATAGAGATCCCCATTAGCCATTTTCAGAATACCGAGATCATAACGGGTATCTTCGAGGGGATCTTCGCCGGGGTTAAAACCAATAGCCGCCAAACCGCCAGCTTGTTCGATTTTTTCGATCAGTTCCTTGGCTTTCGGTCGGGAGGTCTGGATCATGACCACGGGGAAACCCTCTCCTTTTGTTGGTACGGATTGGGGTTGATAATGGATTTTTGGACGACTGCGAATTTTATCTAATAATTGCCAGGGAACCATTCCGAGACTGAGATGTGCATTATCGGGGACTAGATTTTCCTTGAGTACGGACTCTTCCTCATCATCCTCATCATCCTCATCGTCGTCGTCCTCCTCCTCCAAGAGTTGCATAAATTCCGCACATAGATCGGGCATCGTGGCTACCGTCACCGCCACGGTTTCCCCTTTTGCTTGTTCGGGATCGAGGGGGATACGAAAACGACGCTGTAATTCTCCGATCGGTTCTTCGGATAAAGCGGATTGATTGCCTTTAAAAAAGCGCAACAGAGCTATTAAAGCTAAATATACCGTGATTGCTTCTTCTTCATCTAAATAGGGGCGAATGCCTTCGTAGGGATGCACGCTGCCGAAAACTGGATGAATCTGGGAAGGGGCAGCCGAGGCCAGATCGTAGTCATCCTCATCATCGTCCTCATCATCATCGGCCAATTCGTAGCTTAAAAACCAGCAATCTTGGGAAAGAAAGGCTTTTTCTAATCTTTCCATCGATTTTTCTTCTAAAGCGGACTGGCGGAATTGTTTGAGGGATGCTAGGGAACGATAGAGAATGACTCCGTATTCCCGACCGAGCATTCCCATGACACAGGCGTAAAGATTCGGGAAATCGGGGCGATCGAGCTTAATTTCCAATATATCGTAGTCAGCTAAACAGGACCAGGGTTCAGCTTTCCAAATTTCGTGAGCAGTTTTCACTAAAGCGGACTGCCAAGCGGGGGGAATTGCCGGGGGACGGTTATTTTGGAATTCGTCGAACCCGCGAAAGAGATCATCGATCAGGGGCAAATTGGGGACATAATCGATGGTGATATCGAGATCTTGTAGTACCCCGCGCAGAAAAAACTGTGTTTCTCGATCGCGGACGATAATTTTTTTCGGTCTGGCTGGCCGGGCGGGATTTTGCGGTGTTTCGATGGCGCGGATTAAGGTTCTCACCATGGCCTCTGGCCCCGTTTCGGGGGAAACTACTTCCATAGCGCGTACACAGCCCTCGCTGCCGTCCACCCAGATCACGCACTCGCCACCGCTTTCTTGATTTGGTTCTAAGGTGGCCCGGGGCATTCTCTCGGATAAGGATAAAGCACGACGATCTCCTTCCCAAACACTGGGAATTTGTGGGATTTTTTTGAGGCGGCTTTGGGTTGTCCGGGGCAGAAGATTCATCGGGAAATTTAGGGGTAGCTGTGTTAGGATTTTAACCTTTTCTTTTCAAGGATTCCATAGAATCATTCTATCGATTTAGTCGATAACTTGATAAATAAACCGGAAACCTGACCAAGTTCCCAGATCAAAGGCGTATTCATCAATGACACTGCCAGAATTATCCATTTTTAGACCTAAATCTAATTTTAGATCGCTCCAGAAAGCTCTGGCTATTTCTAGGGGGTTAGTCAGGGTGAGCAGTTGGGTTGCTTCTCCCTTGAGGCTTTGAGTGGCATTGAGAAGGGTCAAGGTTTTCGGGAAAGGATGGCGACTGAGGATCAGTATATTCTCTCTGATGCCCTTGGGTTGACTAATTTTCCAATGCCCTTGGCCGGAATTGGGGATGGTGGCCTTGGTTTTGGCCGCCACGACAAAGGGGGCTAATGGGCTAGAATTGCTGAAATTATCGGGGTTTTCTGAATGGGAACAGTATAAAAGCGGTTGGCAATCGCTGTTAAGGACAAGGATCAGCGCGTAGAGGGGTTGTTCTTCTTGATTCTCGATTTGATAGCGAATTTCCGTCCCGACGGGCAGAATTAAGTCATTTTTAGCGGTATTAATCCCCCTGCTACCCGCAATTTTTTGGGTTTGTACCGTCGAGATATAGGTTTGATCGAGGCTTTCCAGGGTGACAATGACGGCTAAACCGGAGGATTCTTGATTGATCAACAAGTGCCACAATTTGCAGGCCAGCAGGGTTTCTAGTTGCGATTGCAGTCGTTTGATTCCCGATTTAATTGCTTCGTTGGCCGCCCCTAAACTACCGATAATTAGGGAGCCATTGGCAGATAATAACTGATAATTGCCAGTTTCTTCGCTACCAACTCGACTTAAGAGACAATCTACCGTTTGTTCGCCAATGTTAACCACGGCGGCCACATCGGGCAAACTGGCAAAGGTACTGGTGGCATCTACCCGTTCAATCCGGGTTAAGTTAGGATCCAAACCGACGATTAAACCGATTTGACTCGGAAAAACCCGCAATTTTTCCTCTAGAATCTGTCCTATTTCTAGGGAGGCGGTTGCCGATAATAACTGGGCTTTCGCTTTTAAACCCTGACGGGAGAGAATTTGTAGGCTGATTTCCTCCCCAGTCGCCTCAATAAAGCTCAAACAGGAGTTAATTCCGTAATTTTCTAGGATTTCTAAGGGCAGGCCGACCAGATTGACTTCTAGGGTGCGTTCATCAATAAGATTTGTAACAATTGCCGCCCCACCCCTTGACGTTTCTGACGTTGTATGATATGGCGGCGCAGAATTATTTTTTTGATTACTGGTTAGGATTGCCGGCTGCTGTTGTTGACTGCTGTGACTAGCGACGAGATTACGGAGATGGGGAAAAGCGATCGCAATTGTCGGACTGGGGGAAACTTGCCAGAGATACTGAGTGAGATCATAGGTGAATAAGCCGGCATTGGGGCTATTACCGCTCAATTCCAGGGCGATTTGCTCTGGTTTAGCGGCAGCGAGAATAACGCCGTTACTAGGCTTATTTTTGAGGTTAAAACGGGTTTTAATATCGGCAGCGAAAGTTAATTCGGCGGGGTTAGGATCACTAATGGTTCTAGAATAGGAACGAATGCGGAGATTACCGAGATAGGGCTGAGGTTGGGGGAGATGACTACTATCAAAAATCAAGCTAAACTTATCCGTAGCTAGACAGCGAGCCATCAGCAGGATATTTTCCTTAAGTAAAGCATTTTCTGCCCCATCCGCAGCAATAAAAACCTCTTTTCGGGCCCCAAGACTGCCATAACCGCTAAAGTGAAAAATTACCACATCCCCCAACCTGGCTTGGGCGATCAGGTGTTCTAAAAAAGCCGCTTCGATCGCTTCTCGACTGGCTTGTTGTCCCGTTAAAGTTACTATATCAGCATCCTGAAAGCCAAAACGATAACGGAGAAGGTCTTTTTGTAACTCCACATCGGTAAGACAGCCGGGCAGCGGCGGAATATTCGCCCCATACTGGTCAATACCGACTAAAAGAGCCAATTTTCGGGGATTAGGGGTGGCGAGAGCGGCCAAATGACGGTTAAGGGTTCCTTGACTAATCGCCAAAGTCAGCAACCCCCAACCTGTCTGCTGGACAAATTCTCGCCTAGTTATGTTCATCGAAAATTTTGGGTGGGAAACCCCGCCGTAGAACGGCGGCTTTACGTTAGAATTAAAAAGACCGTCTCGAAAACCAAGTGGGCGGACAGCACCTTGAAAACTCGGCTTAGGGAGTTCCGTTCAGAAAAGCTTGTCCGGGTAAAAAGTCGCGCGCAACAAGTACAAGAAGCGTTTAGTCAGAACCGTACCGTGGGACACACGGAATCGGGCTTCTGAAATGGAGCGAAAGTCTGTGGACTCTGTGTAAGACAGTACATGGTTTTTTAACTGTGGTATGCGACGGTGGTGGAAGCAGAAACTTAAATCGTGAGGTTTAGGAATCGCCGCACTTTTAGGGCGGCGAGGATGTCAA
>NZ_JAPZQJ010000248.1:0-6766 GCF_027530405.1 Microcystis sp. LE19-41.2A
CTCGAAGTAGGTTCGTTGTTCATATTTCGTCGCTTTTCTTGCAGAAATAATACGGGTGCAATCCTCACGTTCTGTATGGACAACGGCAATCACTCGCCCTTGCAACAAACCGAATGTGACAAAACGCTGCTCTCCATAACCGTAACGATCGTCCTCAACCGTTACAATATCCCCATCAAACACGGCTGGAACATCGGTAAAATCTATTCCGTGCTTACGAAGATTAGCAAGACGTTTTGCTTCATCCCATTCATATTCCATAACCGAACGACAGCTACAATAACCAATTGTAGTTATAAATTGTCGTTACAGCTATCCATGCCAAGCAATTTTTATCGTGAATGAATGCCCCGCAAGCAACTTCAAGCCACTGTCCTAACCGAGGACTTGCCGCATAACTACATATTACAGGTCAACTTTCTGCATAACACTCTCCAGAGTAACGATATGGGTCAACTTTCTGTATATCACTCGATTTAGGCGCAATTGCAAGAAACTTTCCCCATATCACACCCAAAAGCGTGTTAGCCAGAAGAGCTTACTGCAAACAATCTCTTTTCAAGAGACTTATCACAGAAGCTTTCTAGAGTTCTAGCAAAGATTCTTAGATCTGACTGCACTTTGTCACAAAACTTCACTATTATTTTGACACTTTTAATAGTTGGAGCGGAAACATTGATCGCCAAGTCTGGTCAATTTTTGTCCAACGCATTTCAGGAAATGACCTGAATAAGTAGCTAGAGATAATTAATTACACATATTTAATCACCTGTTGCCTCTCCTAACCAAGAAATTAATTTTGCACCACTACTTATTACTTAATTACTGTTTATTTTGTAATTTTATCACTAATTCTTGGAAAGGTTGCCAATCATCTTTATAGGTAATTGCCTCCCAAACCGATTCGATTAGCGGTCTAAGTAAAGCAGTTTTAGGATTATAATGCGTTAAGGTGTTCCCAATTTGAACCAAAGAATCTGAGGGTAATTGATTTAAGACCAAACTATATAATTCTCGCCAACGTTGCCAATCAGCTTTCGGTAAATCCATATTTTCAAGAATTAGAGAACTATTTTCTCGCCAACCGTAATTAAATTGTTCACTTAATTGATAGAAAAAGTCGTGATAACCGAGGCCAGTTTCTTGGAGAACTTCCAGGGTTTTGCTGACCAGTAAAGCAGATTCGGGAGTAAAAATATCCTCAAAACCTAACTTTTTGAGCATCATTTTTTGATAATAAAAATTGTAATGCTGGTCATAGTTAGCCAAAGCCAGATCTAACTCTAACAAGGAGACGACCATGGCCAGGGGAGATTGCAGTAACTCTAGATTTAAGCGACAGATAAAAGGCTGATTGCCATAACTATAACGGCCACCGTAGTCGAAATAGGCCGCCGTAAATTGGGGGTTATAGGAAGGAATAAAAGCGTAGGGACCATAATCGAAACTTTCCCCGGTAATTGACATATTATCGGTATTGAGAACCCCATGACAAAAACCTGCGGCCATCCATTGGGCCGCTAATTTAGCGGTTCTTTCGATTAAAGCGGCGTAAAATTTTAAATAGCGATCGCTATCTTGGGGATTGATTTCAGGATAATAATAAATAATCACATGATCGAGGAGTCTTTTAATTAAATCGCTACGTTTAATATGAAATAAACGCTCAAAAGTCCCGAAACGAATATGAGAATTACTAACTCGAATCATCACCGAAGATCGCGTCGGGGAAGGTTCATCACCGCGCCAGAGGGATTCCCCCGTTTCCACCAAACTGAGACAGCGAGAGGTATTCACCCCTAAACCGCGTAAAGCTTCCCCAGCTAAGACTTCTCTGACTCCACCCTTGAGAGTTAACCTACCGTCCGCATGACGGGAATAGGGAGTCCGTCCCGATCCTTTCGTACCAAAATCGTATAATTTGCCATCAATACCCCTAACTTGACCGTAGAGAAAACCGCGACCATCTCCCAAGAAAGGATTATACTCGCCAAATTGATAACCGTGGTAACGCAGGGCCAAAAAGGGGGTCAGGGATTGAAATTTACCAAAAGCCTCGATAAAATGCTCATCTAAGGTTAATTCTGGCTGAATTCCCACCAAAGGTAATAAAGCATCATTGCGAAAACGAAGGATATGACTGGGAAAATCCGCGGCTGCAACTTGATCATAGTATTGGTCCCCCAAGTCCTGCATGGCGCTTTCGTAAGGGAGACTGAGAAAGGGATTGGTGAGATGGTCTGTCATAGTGGTGGTGTCGATCGAGCGTTGAGGCGATAAAGTGATAAAGATAGCCAAAAAATTTTCCTACTGAGACTATCAAACAGCGATGCCCGATTCTATTATGTATCAAGGGGACTATTTTCTTGTCCTTGAGGCCGATCAACCTGAACAATTCCAGACTCCCGACCAGTTGCGGGATAAGTTAAAAGATTTAATCACCGCAAAACCAGAGATTTGTCCCCGACAATTGGCGAAATTCTCTAGTTTTGAGGAAAAATCTCTCTATCTGCGCGATAATTACTGCGAGTTAGACCTGGGTGAGGAGGGTTATCTACAATGGTATGTGGTCCGTTTGGAAAAATAAGGAAACCCGTTATTCAGTAGTTAGGTGTTAAAAACTGTCAGACACCCCCCTTATCAAGGGGGGATTAAGGGGGGATCCATCTTCAATTTAATTATAACCAGTTACTTAGTTATTAAGGCAGAGGCAATCAGAGCAATTATCTTTTTAACTTTTTACTTTCTAACTTGATCATTATGGGAGAAATAGAAGATTTACTGGCACAAATGAAGGCAGAATACCAGAAACGGGATCAGGAAAAACCGATGCCGTCCCCTTCTTCTCGCCAAGAAAAAGATCGTTCCCCGGCCGAATTTAAGGTTAATTATGCCAGCGATTCTGCTACCGATGCGCTTTTAAAAGCTTTAGCCTTAGAAAACCAAGCAAGGCAACAACAGGAGGCAGCGGAAAAAGAAAAAGCGGCGGCATTAAAAAAGCAGCGTAAGCGAGAAGCTTTAACTAGAAAGGCAAAGCAATGGTTAGATAAATTAGATGCCAAATCGGAGGAAGGACGCTGGTTTGAGGAGTTTTCATATAGCTACGATTCTCCTTTAGAAGCGGCGATTACTTATCTAGAAGCTTTGGGAGAAGTGGACATTTCTAAATGATCAGGTCTAATTTAAAGTTGTGGGTAAATTTGCTTGGTCAAAAACTCGATTATGCCACCAAATATTATCACCGGCTAGAATATTTGTGCCGTAACGAGGGACGATGCCATAAACAGTGCCGGGGTCATAATCCAAAGCTTGACTGATGAGATTGTAGAGACGTTGTAGATCAAAACCCCGGGGGTCACAATGGGGATATTTTCCTTGATTAATCAGAAAACTATCTACGGCAAAATGGCTGACAATTTGCGGTAATTGTCCCGTTTGTAAGGCTGCGAGGAGATAATATTTCGCCGTTTGTTGGTATTGAAAATCGCTGTAACCGGGGAGGGGTTGCAAGCGTCCTTTGGTCAAACAGTGGGATCCCGGCGCTTGTACCAGTTCAATGTTAACGCTGGAGATAACCCGACGATTTCTTTCGGCAAAAACTGGTCGCAAGCGATCGCAATTAGGGTGAGATAGCTGCTGACAAATCGCTTCTGTTGCCCATAATGCGGTGCTTTTTGCCCCATCAAAGTAATTTGTGGGATATTCTTTGACTAAACGCCTAAAGACGGCTTCTGAAGGCGTATTTAACCAAATTCTTGCTCTTTTTTCTAACTCAGGAGCCGATCGCGTACTCAAAGGAACACCCTCTAAAGCAAGTGCAAAACCCTTGACGCGGATAGTTTCTGGGGTAAGTTGCCACAGTTGACGCACTAATTGATCTCTGGTGTCTGCGGGCAGCATTTCGGCCGCTTGTTCATAAAAAGTGGCAGTGGGACGGTGACGTTCAAAAAAAGGCCGGGCGATCGAGTCTAAAATATCTCTATCCCTGGAATTCGGTTTGCGGGGGATGTAAACATTCGGACCCAATTTCATCGGACCGCGAGCATATTTTTTCTGTTCTTCGATGTTACCCGCAGTCATACTCCAAGCTGTATCGTGGAGAATAAACAAGGGAGAGCGTTCGAGGGTTAATTCGGTTTCTGGCGGGGCAATTTGCAAAAATTCGGCGATTTTCTGCTTTTCTAACTCATCTAGGCTCTTACCGGCTAAATTCTCCCCCACAGTGGAGGGATTAAAAATATTTATGGTGGCAGTGGAGAGACTAGAGGTATTCAGTTTTAAAATCAGTAGGGACAAGACCAAGCTAATCACCAAAGAAGTCACTCCCGATCGCCATTGTTCCGGGGGAAAGATAGAATATCTAGGGAGAGAAAATTGTCTTGATTTTTGCCGTCTTTGTCGATTCATCGGACTCTTTTAACTCTTTCCACCCATTGTATTCACTTTCTCGAAAAAGGGAATTAATACTAAATCCGTTGAGTATAGGCTACATAAGTAGGTGGGTGGAATTAAATATAAGATGAACGTAGGTTGGGTTGAAGAATGAAACCCAACGCCCGCATGGGTTACGCTACCGCTAACCCATCCTACAAATAATTGTGCCTCCCTACTTATCAGGATAGGCAATAGGCAATAGGCAATAGGCAATAGGCAGCTTTATTCTCCCCACTTCCCCACTTCCCCACACCCCACACCCTACACATAATTACTGAGGAACCATTGGGTATTAAAAGCTCGATCGCAGGATATTTCTAGTAATCTTATGCCTGATTCCGGCAAAACTGCGATTTTTTGCTCAAAATCAGTCCAATCGCTGATTAAATGGTAATCAATACCGTAGGTGCGACAGAGTTGGCAAAAGTCGATATTTTGGGGAGTGACAAAAAATTCTTCAAAGGGAGGGTCAAATTTGGCGATCGGCAACATCTGGAAAATGCCTCCCCCCTTGTTATTGATTAAAATTATGGTCAAGGAGCCAACAAAATATTTTTTGATTAAAAAACCATTTGTATCGTGTAATAGGGCTAAATCTCCCGTTAATAGCAGACTGGGGACATTTTTATAAGCTATTCCTATCGCAGTGGAGAGGTTGCCGTCGATGCCATTGGCCCCGCGGTTAAAATAGGGACGAATTTGGCGATCGCTAGGCGGGTTAAAAAACTCGGCATAGCGAACAGGCATACTATTAGAGATAAAGATCGGGGTACGGGGGGGGAGGTATTGGGAGAGCAGCCAGGGGATTTTACCTTCAATCAGTTTAGTTTCTGCTGCCAAAAGGCGATCGATGGTTAATCGAGCTTGCTGGTCGAATTTTTGCCATAATTGCCGATATTCTCGATTATTATCGGTTTTATCTGGGAATAGATCCCCTAATTGCTCGATATTTCCCCTGAGATGTCCGGTTTTTCCCTGTAGAGGATCGTAATTATCGGGATGGGGATCGATAATCCAGCGCGGACAGTCGATTTCTTCTAACCAGGTCCGTAATTCTTTGCTGGTGGGTAATTCGCCAATTTGCAGGACAACATCGGGGGTTAATTGGGTCCTAAGGGCAGGATTCCGCAATAATAAATCATAGGTAGTGATGAGATGGGGATTTAACCCTGCATAGTTTCGCAGAGGAGATAAAGCTTCCGCTAAGACGGGATATTGTTGCGATCGGGCTAAATTAGCGATCGCCTGACAGTAACTTTCAGGGTTTTGCGGGGAAGCTAATCCCGCGATGATAATTCCTTTGGAGGGTAAAGAATTAATTTGGAGAATTGAGTGGTTAATTGGCATATTTTGCCGAGATATATGGCTAAAAAAAGCCTCTTGGTCAAAATTAGCCTCTAAATTGTTAATTTCTAGATCGGGAGTTGGTGCGAGGGGATCCCGAAATGGTAAGTTGAGATGCACCACTCCGGGGACAGGATCGAGACAGCGCCACCACGCGTGGATGATAGTTTGACGGAGATAGCGTAAACGCTCGATATTGGCACTAGGACAGCTAATTTCCGCTTGCCAATTTGGATAATTACCGTAGAGTTTGACTTGATCGATAGTCTGACCGGCGTGAGCATGACGCAATTCTGGGGGGCGATCGGCGGTTAGAATTAATAAAGGGACATGACTTTCTTTTGCTTCAATGACTGCGGGATAAAAATTAGCCGTGGCAGTGCCAGAAGTGCAGACTAAAACCACCGGTTGATATAATTGTTTGGCTAATCCCAGGGCAAAAAAGGCGGCCGAGCGCTCGTCTAAGATGGGAATAGCTTCAATCTGGGGATGTCTTGCCAAGGCTACCGTTAAAGGAGTCGATCGCGATCCGGGAGAAACCACCCCTATCTTCAATCCCAAACGGGCCAATGTTTCGACTAAAATAGAACCCCAAAGTGTATTAAGATTGCGAAAATCGATCGACATTTATCAGTTCAGTGCAAAGGTTAGGGGACAATAAGTTGACATCCTCGCCGCCGTAAAACGGACGGCGATTCCTCACCACGCCACTTTTTTAGGGTGGTCGCTGAACGGGGTTGACGCAGATAGCGAAAAACGCTTAATTGTTTAAGTCTGACACTTTCTCCACGTCCGTTTTGAGTGTCCGAATGCCCTCCGTCCACTTTGAACAAGTCGAAAAAATCTAATGTTCAACCTTATTTCCTAGAAAGTTTTACTCGTTCAAGGCCGAATTTGAAGTCTTTTCTGAACGAAACCCCCTACTATCTGTGGTCAAGGTTCGGTTTTTAGCTTGGTTATCGCTTTTTGCATTGTAGCTTAAAGCCGT
>NZ_JAPZQJ010000373.1:0-7928 GCF_027530405.1 Microcystis sp. LE19-41.2A
TATAGAGACAGACATTACCGCGATTTTTGTCAATTGTTTGCGATCTAGAGCGAACTAATCAATTAAATCTCTTGCCAGATAAGGATTTAGTCGATTTATGCCCCCATATCGAACCATACCAAGTCCCGAAGAGCCGGAAAAAGTCCCTGAATTTTCCCCCCAATCACTCCAAAGGTCGGCACTTTTTGAGGGAAAACAAGTCTAAAAACCCTATCCAACAAGGTTTTTAGATTTATTCAGCAAACCCTAAATAATTCTAAAACCGAAGGGATTGATGTTCTGCCTCGCTCAACAATCCAAGCCGCTTCAGCTAAAACAATAGCCGGTAAAACTAATTCACTGTTCGGGTCAGAAAGGATCGTTTTGGCATTTTTTCCCAATCGGGGATTCCCTTCTAAAAACCAAATTAAGGCGTGAGTATCCAGCACATATTTCATCGGTTTAAGACCAATCTAAGTGGTCATCTGCATCGCCCTGAAATTCGGCGAATGAAAAATCTTCTTCTGTAGATTGATCATCCCCCGTGAACATTCCAAAGCACATTAATTTGGGATATTTTTGGATTGGTTTATCTTCTAAAAATGTGATAATAACTGAACTTTCTTCTAGGTTATTGGGAGTTTCTAAAAGCTCGATCTTTCCTTGTCTATAAATGCCTTTAACTGATTGTAGCATTGACTTAGTTTCCTAATTGTTAATTAAGTTTTGGAGATAGTCTATCTAATTTTACCTTAAATATTTTCTGGAAGCATCTCAATTTTGCCAGTGGAGTGACAGCATAACCCCTTCCTATATAATAAAATGTTAAGTTTAGACTCGGCTTGAGCTATGTCTTTTAGCCTATAACAGTTTCTATCTTCTTGTCAAACCAAGGATTCTAACTATTTTTTGAGATAACTTTAAGTCTCAATATCTTCCTTGATTGTTACTATTTTTACATAACTACTCTAGGAGAGCCTTTATGGTTTATCTGAGTTAAGTATGCTAAAATGATAACACCGCTTCATTAAAAACTGATTTGAGCCAATTGTTTTTATTACAAATATTTTACACACTTCAAGCAAGAGGGCTACACCACTACTACCAAATCATTACCGTCCGCACCAACCACCATCGACAAAGAAGCGTCAGAAACTCGCCCCTTGGCGAAGCGGTGGGGAATAGTTCATTACTCCCACAGTTTTATATTTTCTTTAGAGATGGACTGTCCTAAAACCTGCTCAGAGCGGCCAAAAGTCAGAAAATAGAAATAAAGGTGCGATTGGAGAACTTGAGCAGCGATCGCACCCGTCAGCCGCCATTGGAGAAAGATAAAGTTATGGCAGATAACTACAGAAGTCGCATTGTTACCCAAGGTACCCAACGCAGTCCGAATCGGGCCATGTTAAGAGCGGTAGGTTTTGGGGATGAGGACTTTAGCAAACCAATCATCGGCATCGCTAACGGATTTAGCACCATTACCCCCTGTAACATGGGAATTAATGATTTAGCAATGCGTGCCGAAGCAGCCACCAGATTAGCGGGGGGAATGCCGCAACTTTTCGGGACTATCACCATTAGTGACGGGATTTCCATGGGAACAGAAGGGATGAAATATTCTCTCGTTTCTAGGGAAGTAATCGCCGATTCCATTGAAACCGTCTGTAATGGACAAAGTCTCGATGGAGTCCTCGCTATCGGGGGTTGTGACAAAAATATGCCGGGGGCAATGATTGCCATGGCCCGGATGAATATTCCCGCTATTTTCGTCTATGGTGGCACGATTAAACCGGGGCGCTACAAAGATTGCGATTTAACCGTGGTCAGTTCCTTTGAAGCCGTGGGACAGTACAGCGCCGGTAAAATCAGTGAAGAAGACCTCATCGGAATTGAACGCAACGCTTGTCCCGGGGCCGGTTCCTGTGGTGGAATGTTTACTGCTAATACCATGTCTTCCATTTTTGAAGCCATGGGGATGAGTTTACCCTACTCCTCGACCATGGCCGCCGAAGATGCGGAAAAAGCCGATAGTACCGAAGAATCGGCCAAGGTTTTGGTCGAGGCGGTTAGAAAACAGATTCTCCCTAGCCAAATTTTGACCCGTAAAGCCTTTGAAAACGCCATTTCGGTAATTATGGCGGTGGGAGGTTCCACTAACGCTGTGCTGCACCTTTTAGCCATTTCCCGCACCATCGGGGTAGAATTATCGATCGATGATTTTGAAACTATCCGGCAGCGTGTACCGGTTATCTGCGATCTTAAACCCTCCGGGCGTTACGTTACCGTGGATCTGCATAAAGCTGGCGGTATTCCCCAAGTGATGAAAATTCTCCTGGTTAATGGTTTACTACACGGGGATGCTCTCACCATTAGCGGTCAGACTATCGCCGAGATTTTAGCCGATATTCCCGACCAACCGCCCTCAGGCCAAGATGTTATCCGTCCTTTTAGCAATCCTGTCTATAAAGAGGGTCATTTAGCCATTTTAAAAGGAAATCTGGCCACAGAGGGGGCCGTGGCCAAAATTAGCGGCGTGAAAACTCCGGTCATCACTGGGCCTGCGCGGGTGTTTGAGTCGGAAGAAACCTGTTTAGAGGCAATTTTAGCCGGAAAAATTCAAGCCGGGGATGTGGTGGTTGTCCGTTACGAGGGACCAGTAGGCGGACCGGGTATGCGGGAAATGTTGGCCCCCACTTCGGCAATTATCGGCGCCGGTTTAGGGGATTCCGTGGGATTAATTACCGATGGTCGTTTTTCCGGGGGAACCTATGGCATGGTGGTCGGTCACGTCGCTCCAGAAGCGGCGGTGGGTGGTACAATTGCTCTGGTCGAGGAAGGGGATCAAATCACTATTGATGCTCGTCAACGTCTCTTGAGTTTAAATGTATCGGAGGAAGAATTAACCCGTCGTCGTAACCATTGGCAACCGCGCCCCCCACGCTATAAAACGGGAATTCTCGGCAAATTCGCCAAGTTAGTCTCCTCTAGCAGTCTCGGCGCTTTAACGGATCTGAATCTGTTCTAAAAGTATAACTAGGGTTTGCGGCAAAAAGTTTTTCTTGGGGGCAGGGTGTGGGGTGTGGGGTGTGGGGTGTAGGGTTTTACCGATTTTCAGGTGGTCAACTACCTAATTTTCAGGGAAAAAGCACCCACTGCTCACCCAACACTCCCACTGATAACTGATAAGACTGACGGCTCTAATTAAGTAGGTGGGTGGAATTAAATATAAGATGAACGTAGGTTGGGTTGAAGCATGAAACCCAACCCCCGCATGGGTTACGCTACCGCTAACCCATCCTACAAATAATTGTGCCTCCCTACTTACTATCGATTAATAACTATGACCTATCTACTCACTGTCTATCGAGCGCTCGAATGCCGTCCGGATACCTATCGGGACTGGTATGACCAAGGCAATATTTTAAAAGAAAGAATGGACTATTTTGGAGCCTTAATCAGCTACGAAAAAGCCTTAGAATATTATCCAGATGATTATTGGGCATGGTACAAAAGGGGTATGATACTAGAAGACTTGGGAATGTATGAAGAAGCGGCTCAAAGTTATGCTAACGCCGCACAGGTAAAGGATGATAACTATTGGGCTTGGTACGATCAAGGTTGTGTTTATCTACAGGAATTAAAGGACTACGAAAAAGCGATCGCTTGTTTTCAACGGGCCCTAAGTCATAGTCCGGGGGACTATTGGGCTGCCTACCGGCAAGGGGATGCCTATCGATTGCTCAAAAACTACGAACGCGCTATCACTTCCTATGATCTGGCCTTGGGAGCGCGACCCCGGGATTATTGGGCCTGGTATCGTCGCGGCGACGCTTTCCGGGATTGGGGCAATCCCCAAGAGGCCTTATTTAATTATCGTACCGCCCTCGATATCCGACCGCAAGATTACTGGTCCTGGTATCAACAGGGTGTGATCTTACAGGAATTACAGCGTTTACCAGAAGCGATCGCCTGTTATGAAGAATCGTTAAAAATCGATCGAGATGATCGCTATGCGTGGTATAATGCCGCCTGCTGTTATGCCGCCCTCGGTCAACAACAAAAAGCGATCGACTGTTTACGCGAAGCCATGGACATAGAACCGGATATATGTGGCGAATTAGCGCGTAATAACTTTGTTTTCGATGGTTTAAGGCAAAATGAAACCTTTAATGACCTCTTGAGTTGCTATTCCCCCAGCTAAAATCTTTTTGCATTACCTAGGGTTTGCTGAAAGGGTTTTTCGTGGGGTGTGTGGGATTTTAGGCATTTTCAGGAAAAAGTGCCTAAAAATTCCCCCCGATTGCTCAAATGGCTGGCAGTTTTTTGACGGCAAAAAAGCCTAAAGATATTATACTAAATCCGGTTATCAAAAACTGATTATTTATTCTCCCTATTGCCTATTGCCTATTGCCTTTTGCCTGTTCTCATACATAGCCCATACTCAACGGATTTAGTATTAGCCAACAAGGTTTTTAGATTTATTTAGCCGGTTTGGATTAGCTACAATTGCAATTAGAGAAAAATTATTGAGAATCTTATGCGAGAACTAGACAGAGACAAAACCATCGAACAACTGAACGAAATCATGGAATTTGAACTAGCGGGAGTTGTCCGTTACACCCACTATTCCCTGATGGTGACAGGTCCCCATCGCATCCCTATCGTCCAATTTTTCCAGACTCAGGCCACGGAGTCCCTCACCCACGCGCAACAAGTCGGGGAAATTCTCACCGGTTTAGAAGGTCATCCTAGCTTAAAAATTGCCCCCATCGAGGAAAGCTATGAACACAATATCAAAGCAATCTTGAGTGAGAGCCTCAATCATGAGAAAAAATCCCTTGATTTGTACAAAGCACTCCTAGAAACCGTTGAAGATGCCAGTATTTACCTAGAAGAATTCGCCCGCGGTATGATCGGACAAGAAGAATTACACAATCTGGAAATTCGCAAGATGCTGCGGGATTTTGCTTGAGCTAGGATCAAAGCTAGAGTTTATCCACTAGCTTATGAATCTTAGTTCCGCTTTACCCACTTTTATTATCACTCTCCGGGAAGGTTTCGAGGCCGCTTTAGTGGTGGGAATTGTCCTCGCTTGTTTACAAAAATCGGGTCGATCGCAACTTAACTCATGGGTGTATCGTGGTATTGGTGCGGGAGTGGTCGCTAGTGTTTTGGTCGGTATTTTGCTAGGGGGAATCCTTTTGCAAGTGGATGCTTCTCCTAGTCCATTCGTACCAATGCTCAAGGAATTACTGGCCGCCACTTTTGGACTGATTGCCGTTTTGATGTTGAGTTGGATGTTAATTTGGATGACTCAACAGGCCAAATCTTTGAAATCTGAGGTAGAAAGTGCGGTAAAAGCGGGTTTAAAATCGGAAAATGGGGCAGGAAAAGCGATTTTTCTGCTCGTTTTTATCGCTGTCTTGCGGGAGGGATTTGAAACTGTCCTTTTTATCCTGGCCCAATTCCAAAAAGATTGGCAGATCCAAACCTTCGGTGCGATAGCGGGGTTAAGTATGGCGACTTTGTTGGGAATTCTCCTATTTGCGGGGGGAGTAAAAATTAATATCCGTCTCTTTTTCCAAATTATGGGGACTTTCCTCCTCTTAATCGTTGCGGGATTACTCATCGGTGTTTTGAAACATATCGACGCAGGAATCAGTCTTTTAAGTGAAATTGACCCTTTTTATCGCCATTTCTGTCCTTCTCTCCCCTCCTCCTGTCTTCTCGGTTTTCAAGTTTGGGACGGTTCCCAAATTTTGAGCGATCGCACTTTCCCCGGACTCCTCCTCAAATCTCTGTTTGGTTATCGTCAAAACCTCTATATCAGTCAAATTGTTGCCTATATCCTCTTTTTACTGCTTATCGGTGGCCTCTATTTCCAAAGCTTACGACAACGTCCTCTATCTACTTTATCAGGCCCTAGGGAATAGTTAAGAGGGAAATGGGGAAGTGGGGAAGTGGAGAGATGGGGGGTTGGGAATAATGAATTATGAAGTGGGGTGTGGGGTGTGGGGTGTGGGGTGTGGGGTGTGGGAATAATGAATTATGAATTATGAATTATGAAGTGGGAATTGGGAATTGGGGAGAATACTAACTCCTGACTCCTGACTCCTATCTCCTATCTCCTGTCTCCTGTCTCCTGACTCCTATCTCCTGACTCCTAACCCCACCAACAAACTTTTTCAGCAAACCCTAATCATGACTACTTGGCAATGTGACGGTATCCCTAAAGATGGTAAAACTTATCCGCAAGCGATTGCGGGAGGTCATGAACCCTGCGAAAATACTACTCCTGATTGTCCTATCTGTGGCCTACCTAGGGAAGCGATGGATCCCGTAACAACGACGGTTAAAACCACGGTGGTGGTGTCCCCGGGGGGTACAACTAGAGTCGGCCAAAAATCTAACTGGTTACTTCCCTTCGCTTTGATAATTACCGCTTTAACCGCAGGTTTAGGGGGTTGGAGTCTATTGCAAATGCTCATTCCCAAACCCGATACTTCCCCAGTTGTCGGGGAAAAAACCCCAGATAGGCAATCTAAGGCAACTTTTGTGAGTAATACGGCTAAAAATCCCGATTTATTTAGCCAAGGTGAGAAAATACTGCTTAATTCCACTCCTAACAAAGAAAAAGGCGCAGCGGCCTTTAAAAAGGAAGATTGGGCAAATGCGATCGCAGTTTACCAACTGGCGGCCACTCCCCAAGCAAACGATCCGGAGGGCAAAATCTATTACAATAACGCCAAAGCTAGACAAAAGGGTAATAAACATACTATAGCCGTCGTTGTCCCCATCGCTAACGACCCCAACAGCGCCAAGGAAATTCTCCGAGGTGTGGCAAGGTATCAAGAGGAGTTTAATAATTCTAATCCGGGTAATCCTTTGGAAATAGTCATCGCTAATGATGGTGGTGGGTTACAATCAAAAGCGATAGCCGATGATCTGATTCAATCCGGTCAAGTTTTGGCAGTTATGGGCCACGGAATCGATCCTTTTAGTCAAAAAGCGATTGAAAGTTACGAAAAAGAAGGATTAGCGATTCTTTCTCCCCTGACTACCAGTGTCAGTCAAACGGGAAATGCAACCCTGAAAACTATTCCCCTTAAAGATAAATCTCAGGAAGTTTTAGGCAGTTATCTGGAAGCAGTGGCCAAAACTTTGGCTAATTATGCTAGTCAGCAAGAGAAGTCTCCCTCAGTGGTTCTTTTTTATAATTCCGATAGTCCCTATAGTCAAAAATTAAGGGATTCCTTTGCTAAAGCAATAAAGCAACCAGGAGGCAAGATAGTTAAGGAAATAGACACAACTAAAGCCAATTTTAATGCTAAAACTGCCATAGATCAGGCAAGACAAGCCGGCGCTAAGGTGGTATTTTTGGCCTTGAGTAAAGATGGCGATCGCATTGATCAAGCCGTGGCTATTGCCCAAGAATCGTCTGGAATGCTATTATTAGGCGGAAATGAACTTTATACACCCGATATCCTTATTCAAGGAGCAGATAGCATCGACGGATTAGTTCTAGCAGTACCTTGGAGTTTCCAAGCAACGGATCCTTTTGCTAAAGATGCGCTGAAAAGTTGGCGCGGTCGCGTCAGTTGGCGTACTGCTACCGCCTACGATAGTATGAAAGTATTAGGGGAAGCGATCGCTAAAAGTTCTGACCGTGCTACTGTAGTCGAAACTTTAAATCGAGGAATCACCTTGCAGGGAAGCACCACGGATTTTAACATTTTTAATCAAGTTCCCTTGGTGCGTGCTAATCGCGGCAATGAGGGGCCAAAGGGTTCTCAATATCAATTCGATCCTAAGTAGGTAGGCGTTAAAAATTATCAGATGCCCCCCTTATCAAGGGGGGATTAAGGGGGGACTAAGGGGGGATCGGCACCCCCCTTATCAAGGGGGGCAGGGGGGATCGAACCTAAAATCCATTTTTAATTTAATTATAA
>NZ_JAPZQJ010000180.1:0-14799 GCF_027530405.1 Microcystis sp. LE19-41.2A
CCGTCCACCCACCCGCTAGTTCCGCACACCCCACAACCCACACCCCACGCCCGACTTCCCCTCACCCCACCCCCACGACCCCACACCCCACACCCCACTTCTCACAATGCCTTCGCCAGAATCTGCTCCGCTAATATCACAACTGCAAAAAAAAGTCAATAGTTTGGATGTACCATTTTATGCACCAGGGCATAAGCAGGGGGAAGGAATCGGGGAAGATTTAAGTAATTTACTGGGAAAAAGCGTCTTTAAAGCCGATTTACCCGAATTACCCGACCTTGATAATTTGTTTGCCCCGACGGGGGTGATTAAAGAAGCGCAAATTTTAGCAGCCGAGACATTTGGGGCAGATAAAAGCTGGTTTTTAGTCAATGGCTCCAGTTGTGGCATTATTGCGGCGATTTTAGCCACTTGCGGCGAGGGAGATAAAATTATTTTGGCGAGAAATATTCATAAATCGGCAATTTCGGGCTTAATTCTCTCTGGGGCGCAGCCTATCTTTATCAATCCCGAATATAATCCCACTATCGATCTAAATTTAAATATAACCCCCCAATCCCTCGAAAATGCCCTGAAACTTCATCCCGACGCCAAAGCGGTGATGGTAGTCTCTCCCACCTATCAAGGGGTTTGCTGTGACTTAGAAACTATCGCCCAGATTACCGATCATTATTCTATCCCGCTGCTCGTCGATGAGGCTCACGGGGCGCATTTTGCCTTTCATCCCGATTTACCTCCGGCTGCCCTGTCTCTCGGCGCTGATATGGCTATTCAGTCCACCCATAAGGTTTTAGGGGCCTTAACTCAAGCATCAATGTTACACTTAAAAAGCGATCGCATTAGTTACGAAAAAGTCGATCGAGCCTTACAATTAGTTCAAACCACTAGCCCTAGTTATTTGCTTCTCGCTTCCCTTGATAGTGCTAGAAAGCAAATGGCGACGCAAGGACTAGATTTACTGAGCAAAACCCTCGATTTAGCCGCTTCTGCCCGAAAAGAACTCGATAAAATTCCTAATATCTCTGTTTTAGACTTTCCCCATTCTATCCCGGGTTGTCACTGGTTCGATCGCACTCGTTTAACGGTAATCGTCAAAGATTTTGGCTTAACTGGTTACGAAATAGACGATATTTTGCGAGAAAAATACGCCGTCACGGCAGAATTACCGACTTTAAGCCAACTTACTTTTATTATCTCCATCGGCAACCATCGCGAACACATTAATCGCCTAATTACTGCTTTTCAATGCCTTCAATCTCCTGACTCTACCAGTTTACCCCTGACTCCTCCCCCAGTCACGGGAAATTTGGCTATTTCTCCTAGAAAGGCTTTTTTTGCCCCTACAGAGATAGTATCCCGGAAAAATGCCCTCGATCGTCTTAGTGCTGATGTTATCTGTCCCTATCCCCCCGGTATTCCCGTTTTGATGCCGGGAGAGTTAATTTCTCAGGAAGTCCTCGACTATCTGCAAACTATTTTAGACCTCGGTGGCACGATTACCGGCGGTAGTGATGATAATTTAACCACTTTCAGGGTTTTAAAATAATCGCAAAATTATCCGATATATTAGCCCGAAAAAGGCGGTAATAGTAATTGCTCCGATGGCTGCCATCACGGCAATGATAGCAATTTCAGGAAAACTTAGGGTTCCTTGCAGTTGCGGAATTAACAGGAAGGCGAGAGTAATTGCTGCTAGAATCGGTAAATCTCTCCCTTCAATCACTTTTTTAAATAATGCCCAAACTAAGCCACCTAAGATCATAAAAGCGATGACAATTCCTAGCGAGGGTAGTAAACTATTTAAGGCAATTACTAATAATGTCCCCTCAAATCCTGTAAAGGCAGCATTAGCGAAAGTTTCCCCAAGAGAAAAACGGGAAGTTTTTCTAATCACTGGAGAAGCTGGAGGGGATGGAGGAATTGGAGAAG
Organism: Microcystis sp. LE19-41.2A; assembly: GCF_027530405.1. Classification (NCBI taxonomy): domain Bacteria; kingdom Bacillati; phylum Cyanobacteriota; class Cyanophyceae; order Chroococcales; family Microcystaceae; genus Microcystis; species Microcystis sp. LE19-41.2A. Next base: position 1,930 of record NZ_JAPZQJ010000180.1, read on the forward strand.
GTGGAGGAGATGGAGGAGATGGGGGAGGTGTATTTAAAGCGGTTAAAACTTCTCCACAGGATTGAAATCTATCCAGGGGATTTGCTAGTAACATTTTATTGAATACTCTTGCTAAATCTGCACTGATGTTGGGGGCATAATTTTGCCAATTCCAGACCTGTTTTTGGGGATCGTATAGATCATCAGGATCGCGATTAGTTAAGAGTATAACACAGGTAGCTGCTAGGGCATATAAATCTGTGGCTGCCGATACCTGATTGCCTAATTGTTGTTCGGGAGGGGCAAATCCAGCTGAGTAAATTGTTGTGGATTTCTCCTGTGTATTATTGGGATTATTGGTAGCCTGTTTTACTGCCCCAAAATCGAGTAAATAGAGGCGGCCATTTTGGGAGCGCATGATGTTAGATGGTTTTATATCCCGGTGAATGGAACCATTTTCATGAATAAATTTGAGGATAAGAAGTAATTCTTTGAGAATGTTTTTGACTTCACTTTCTTGAAAGGGTTTTTGTTGCTGTTGGAGAATTTCTTCTAAGTTTTTACCGTCGATATATTCCTGGGCCAGATAGAAAAATTGCTCTTCTTTTCCCGTTAATTGATTCTTGACTGTTAAAGGGAAAAAAGCATAGAGATCGGGGATTTGGGGATGTTCTCGTCCTAAATCTTCTAAAACGTGCGCTTCTTGAAAAAATAAATTTTTCGCTTTTTCTAAAGCTTGCGGACTTAAATTACCCGAAGGTTGAAATTGTTTGAGTACACATTTAGCTTTTTTGGGACTATAACGATCTAGCGCTAAAAATGCCGCCCCAAATCCTCCTTGTCCCAATAGACGTTCTGGCAAATAACGTCCCCCTAAAATTAATGGCATCCCGCAAGTAGTACAATATTTCTGCTCGATCGAGGTTAAGCGATTGCTATCGTCTAGGTCTAGGCATTGATTACGCGGTCTCGGACAGTGGGGACGCGTGCAAATAACTTCCATAGTCACCGTTTCCCTTGGTACTGCTCTTAGTTTAGCTACTACCGGCAATTCGGGTTAAAATTTTTATTCTTGAGAAAGAGTTACAAAGAGGGTTCGTAGGCCGACACGGATTCCCATTATACTACAAGGTTAGCAGAAATTTTGGAGTTTGTCAAGTCTTTGGCCGAAAAAAATCCAGCCGGATAAGGGCGGTTATTGAAAAAATCGGGTCACGCATATCATTCAAGGCAAGGGTTCTGGCCACGACTTGAGCGAAACGGTCTTGAACCATCCACTCCCGTGTCACCTCGTTTTCAGGCTCTTGAAAATATTGCTTTTTTTTCTCAAAGACAGTAAACTCAAATGTATTGTAAATGTATTTCAGATGAATTATGACTCTATATCTAGTAGAGGATGATCGACAAGAAAGGACCAAAGAACAAGTGAGCGAGATATTGGAGCGCATTGCCACAGTCGCATCAAAATCGCAGGGAGAGTTAATCGAAGCCCTAATCGGTGAAACAGAGGGGCGGTTATTCCTGATTATCAAAGCGATCGATCGCGCCTCCCTCGAACAAGTACTAGAAAACGCTGGGCTAGGTTGGCAACTAATCAAGGAAATGCGCTTGATTGGGCAGGACTTAGCCACTGTGCGAGAGCGCAAAGACAAAGCCAACTATCTAGTACAGTGGAATTTACCTCCGGGGCTAACGATGGAAACTTACCTGCAACGAAAAGCGGAGAAAACCCCCCTTTATGCTCAAGTGCCTGAAGTCAGTTTCGAGCGTACATATATTTGCGAAGACTTGAGTAAATGTCTCTGTTTCTACGATAGTCCCGATGAAGCGGCGGTAAAAAGAGCCAGAGAAGTGGTCGGCGCACCTATAGATAGTTTGACCTCGATTGAAAATATTCACCCCTAGGAGAAAACAATTATGCTTGATCGAGGCTCCGAAATCCTTTCTTTTCTGGAAGAAAGAGCCACTGACCTCAACAACGGTACAGCTAATCTCAACGTCGGTTGGGCCCTAACCAAGCTAGGAGAATCGGGCTGGTTCGGCTATGCTATACCTGAAAGCTTAGGAGGCCGGGGTGGCTCCTTATTACAGGCAGTAGAGGCGATCTCCTCTGTGTCCCAATGCTGCCTGACCACCGGTTTTGTTTTCTGGTGTCAGCGCGTCTTCATTCAATATCTGGCCGCCAGTAATAACACTTACCTACAAAACAAAATTCTACCTGCTGTCCTCAAGGGAGAGATAGCCGGAGCGACAGGACTCTCTAACGCGATGAAGTACCTCGGCGGGATCGAGGAGCTGCGTTTACAAGCAAAGATCGAGGGAGAAAACGTCACTGTCAATGGCTTCCTGCCCTGGGCCTCTAACCTCGACTCTAAGGGAGAATTTATAGTGGCCGTTGCCGCTCAAACCACATCGGGACAAACTCTTATCCTCGCCCTTCCCTCCTTCGCAGAGGGGTTAAAACGGGGTGAAGACCTACAATTATTGGGTTTACAAGCTTCCCGCACCAGTACCCTTGAATTCGATCGAGTTCAGTTATCTCACGACTGGATTATCAGCTTGGAAGCAGCAAAATTTTTACCCTCAGTCCGCCCCTGTTTCTTGCTGTTACAATGCGGACTGGCCCTTGGCATTACGCGTAAATCCCTCGCGGAGACGGAGAAAAGTTTAGGGGGAAAGGCAGCGGTAGCCAGCGATCGTTATTTCTGCGCCCGGGAGCGTCTGACTCGTCTAGAAAAGAAAATCGAGCAATTCAGCACCCTAGAAAGCTTCGATCTCGGAGGGACACGCCAACTATTCACCCTCAGAGTGGACATTACCCGGTTAGCGGTGGAATCCGTATGGTTAGAAGCGGAAATTAAGGGAGGAAAAGGCTATTTCCGTAATAGCGACACGGCCCGACGGCTGCGGGAGGTCGCCTTTTTACCAGTGTTAACTCCGAGCCTGATTCAACTAGAAAGAGAGTTACAACGTCAGTCCTCTACCGATAAAATTCTCACTGGCGAACTCGATCGAGCGGGGGTGAGGGAATGAGTATCGCCACTGATTACCCCGTCCTCAGCCTCAAAAATCTCCATAAACGCTATAAAACCCGCCATGGCTACCGTACCGTTTTTGAGGATATTAACCTACAGGTGCGCTCCGGTGAGGTGGTTTGTTTGCTCGGAGCCAGTGGTTGCGGTAAATCTACCCTCCTTGCTACCGCCGCTGGTTTGCAAAGTGCCGATGGCGGAGAAATACAATTGCACTCACGACCCTTACAAGCCCCAGACATCCGCAGCTCGATCGTCTTTCAATCCCCCGCCCTTTTACCTTGGTTAACCGTTTGGCAAAACGTGGCTTTTGGTTTGAAATTAAAGCGGATGCCCCGCCTCGATCATCAGCAATTACGCGAAAGGGTTCACACCGCCGTTAAAAGCGTCAAACTAGAGGGCTTCGAGCGTGCTTATCCTCATCAACTATCCGGCGGTATGGCTCAGAGAGTTTCTCTAGCCCGCGTCCTTGCCCGCCGCCCCTCTCTCCTCCTCCTGGATGAGCCGTTTAGCGCCCTCGACGCGATCACCCGTTTCGAGATGCAAAAACTCCTCCTAGAAGTCATAGCTCTCTATCACAGCACGGTTCTCCTCGTTACCCACGACATCGACGAGGCCCTGTTAGTGGCCGATCGAGTTCTTCTCATGGGCCGTCATCCGGTGGGCATCCGCCGAGAATGGACGATCTCGATGCCGAAACCCCGTTTCGAGTCAGCGAAGCTTTTGAGTGATCTACGCCAGTCAATTTTTCAAGAATTAGCCCTTGTGATGACACTGTAAATCTATGAACCTACACGATAATTGTGCTTGTTGCGGCATGAGCCGTCGAGATTTCCTGAAACTTTCGGCACTGTTTACCAGTTCCTTCGGAGCAGCGATCGCCGCCGATAATTGGAATCTTCCCGTTAACGCCAATGCCAAAGATCAGCCTGTGAAAATCGGTTATCTACCGATTACGGATGCCGCCCCCCTATTGGTGGCCCACTCGCGAAAACTTTATCAAGCCGAAGGTTTAACTACAGAACAACCGCGCCTATTCCGCTCTTGGGCGCAGATTGTTGAGGCCTTTCTCGCTCGGCAGGTGAACGTTATTCACGTTCTTTTTCCCACCTCGATCTGGATTCGTTACGGGCGCAATTTCCCCGCTAAAATCGTCGCTTGGAACCATACCAATGGTTCAGCCCTCACCGTCCTTCCCGATATTGAAAATCCCAGGGAATTGGGAGGTAAAACGATCGCGGTTCCTTTCTGGTATTCGATTCATAATTTGGTCTTGCAACAACTCTTACAACGTAACGGGCTGAAAATAGTTCGCAAAGCCAAGGACGCGCCGATCGCTTCTAACGAGGTTAATCTAGTGGTTCTCCCGCCCCCGGATATGGTATCAGCCCTTGCCAATAAGAGCATCGGTGGTTATATCGTTGCTGAACCTTTCAACGCGGCGGCGGAAAATCTCAAAACCGGTAGGGTTCTCCGTTTCACCGGCGATGTCTGGAAGAATCACGCCTGTTGCGTCGTCTTTGTTCACGAGGAGGATATTAGGCAACGGAAACAATGGACTCAGAGGGTGGTAAACGCCCTCGTTAAAGCCCAACTCTGGTCCCGGAGCAATCGCTCCGAAGTAGCCCGGATTCTCTCTAAAGATGGTGGAAAATATACGCCTCACCCGCTGCCGGTATTGCAACGGGCGCTTACTTACTATGATCGCAATTTCTATAAAAAAGACGGGGCGATCGAGAATCCAGACTGGCAAGTCAACCGGATCGATTTCCAGCCCTATCCTTTCCCTTCCTATAGGTCGGAACTGGTACGCTTGCTCAAAACCACTCAGGTAGAAGGAAATACGGATTTTCTCCAAAAACTGCAACCCCGACAGGTGGCGCGGTATCTCGTGGATGACTCTTTTGTCCGTAATGCCTTGCAACAGGTGGGCGGACCGAAAGCTTTCGGCTTACCGAATAATCTCTCCCGCATCGAGACGATCAAATTTTAAGAATCCGAACCTATGAAGTCACAATCTTTGACCTCCCCGCCAAGAGCTTTACTACCCTTATGGGGTATCGGTTTTGGATTATTGCTCTGGTGGCTATTTACCAGTCCTCTATGGCACTCAAACCCGATTTTAAATGATTTTTCCCCTGAGCGATCTTTTGTCGCTTTATTACGTCTTTTTGTTGGGGGGGAGATTATGCCCCATATCCTCACCAGTTGCCGCCGGGTTATTGTGGGCTTGGCCCTCGCTAGTGCCATCGGTGTGCCGTTGGGGGTATTAATCGGGTTGTATCGCTCCCTTGAATCGGCTTTGTCAGCCCTATTTCAATTTCTACGCATGATTTCGCCCCTTTCTTGGATGCCTTTAGCGGTGATGGTTTTGGGAATTGGTGATCTACCCGTGTATTTTTTGCTGACGGTGGCGGCCATCTGGCCGATCCTTCTCAATACGGCTGCTGGGGTTAATGCGGTTGATCGCTCTTGGTTGACTTTAGCCCGCAGTCTCTGTGCTACCCGAGGGGAAACGGTTTTCCAGATTATTCTGCCTGCGATCCTCTCCCATCTCTTAACTGGTTTCCGTTTGGCTATAGGTATTATCTGGATCGTTCTTGTCCCGGCGGAAATGCTGGGGGTTAGTGCGGGTTTGGGTTATTATATTCTCGATACACGCGATCGACTCGCCTATTCAGAGTTGATGGCAGTGATTCTCGTTATTGGCGCGATTGGTTATCTGCTCGATTGGGGTTTGCGTCTGGCTCATCGCTCTTGGACGCATCAAGATTAGCCTATTGGTTCAACTATGTGGGAAGTGGGAAGTGGGAAGTCTTGGCGCTTTTCCTTAGTTGAAAGAGCGGGCCAGACGACTAACCCCAGTATGTAATAACTGTTCCAAACTTTGGCGATCGCTGATGGCTTGAAGATTGATCACAAAACAGGTTAAACCCAGTCCAAAGAGGATAAAAGTGGGGGCCATAACCACACCAATCATTAACCAAGTGGCGACGTGGAGAAACATGGTGACAGCGAACAACAAAGCTAGGGAAGCAATGGGGAAGACTTGACGGGTAGGACGACCGAAATAGAGAAAAAGAACGGTTAAAACGGTGGTTACTAAGTTAGCGGGTACTAAAAAGGCACAAATCGAGACGCAATAGTGGCGGGAAAATTCAGCGAGGGTATTAAAATCTATCATTAATATTACTTTACAATTGCCTGAGTCTTAGTACTCTCGATTGTAGCGGAAAATTTACTTGACATCCTCGCCGCCGTAAAACGGACGGCGATTCCCAAACCTCACGATTTGGGTTTCTGCTTCTTTCCCGAAGGATTTTTCGCACCTGCCTTAACAGATTTACTCTGTTCTGGTCTTATGGTCGCTCTACAGACTGACACCGCAAGCCCTGCGGCCAAAATATTTTTACTAGCGTTAATATCTCGGTCATGGTGTGTTCCACAGTCTGGACAATCCCACTCTCGAATATTTAACGGCATTTTCAAGGGCAATATACCCGCAATTACTACACCGCTTAGAACTAGGAAACCATCTATCTATTTCGATGTAATTTCTGCCGTACCAACGGCATTTATAGGCTAATTGTCGGGTGATTTCTCCCCAGCTTACATCAGATATTGCCTGAGATAATTTCGGGTTTTTGACCATATTCTTGACGGCTAAATTCTCAACCACAATCGTTTGATTTTAACGAACTAATTGAGTGGTTAGCTTATGTAAATGGTCTTTTCTACTATCGGTGATTTGAGCGTGAATTCTGGCTACTTCGATTCTTGCTTTTTCCCGATTTTTTGAGTCTTTCTGTTTTCTAGACAGATTTTTTTGCGCCTTTCGCAGTCTCCGATAATGCTTTTTAAAATGCTTAGGATTAGATACTTTATCGCCATCGCTGGTAATCACGAGGCTACTAATTCCTAAGTCAATTCCGATGGCTTTATCTGTTACTGGTAGAGGCTTAATCGTTGGGTCATCAAATCTAATTGAAATATGCCAACGCCCTGAGGGATGTAATCTGACTGTTACTGTGCTTGGTTCACAGCTTTCTGGTATTTGTCTTGACCATCGAATCGCTAAGGGTTCCGTGCATTTGGCTAAATAGATTTGTTTGTCTTTAAATTTAAAAGCAGATTTGGTAAATTCGGCACTTCCTCCTTGATGTTTTTTCTTAAAGTTAGGATACTTAGTACGACCAGCAAAGAAATTAGTGAAAGCTGTTTGTAGGTGTCTTAACCCTTGTTGTAAAGGTACACAGCTAACTTCGTTTAAAAAGTCTAATTCTTCTTGTTTTTTCCAATCGGTCAACATTGAAGAAGTTTCAGTATATCCTACTCTTTCTTGTCTTTCATACCAAGCTTGTGTTCGTTCGTGCAGAGCTTTGTTGTAAACTAATCTTACACAGCCCAATGTGCGCCGCAATAGCGACTCTTGTGTTGGTGTTGGGTAAAATCGGTAAGAATAGGCTTTTTCCATATCTCGCATTCTAGCATATATCGTGTAAATGCGCTAAAATCTGACGGTAAAGCCGTCGTAGAACGACGGGGTTTCAGACCCAAATTTTCGATGAAATCTGGGAAAATGACACCGCCCCATCCCGAAAACTCTCACCCCTTGCTAGGTATAATCGATCGCAGGAAAAATTTTATGAGTAAATTTGTCTTTGTCACCGGGGGAGTTGTCTCCAGTATTGGGAAAGGAATTGTCGCCGCTAGTTTGGGAAGATTGTTGAAAAGTCGGGATTATTCCGTCTCAATTCTGAAATTAGACCCCTATATCAACGTGGATCCGGGTACGATGAGTCCTTTTCAACACGGAGAGGTATTTGTCACCGATGATGGGGCCGAAACCGACCTCGACCTTGGCCACTACGAACGTTTTACCGATACGGAACTCTCCCGTCTCAATAGCGTGACTACTGGCTCGATTTATCAAGCGGTATTGAATAAAGAGCGCCGTGGTGCTTATATGGGGGGAACCGTGCAGGTAATTCCCCATATTACCAACGAAATCAAGGAAAGGATTCTCCGGGTGGCCAAAGATACCAACCCCGATATTGTCATCACAGAAATTGGTGGTACGGTGGGAGACATCGAATCTTTGCCTTTTTTAGAAGCAATTAGGCAATTTAGGAAGGATGTAGGTCGAAATAACGTGGTTTATATGCACGTTACCCTAATTCCTTGGATTCCGGCCGCTAAGGAGATGAAAACTAAACCGACGCAACACTCGGTCAAGGAATTAAGATCGATCGGCATTCAACCGGATGTGTTAGTCTGTCGTTGTCATCTACCCCTACAACCGGGGTTAAAAGAAAAACTCTCAGCTTTCTGTGATGTGCCGGTGGAATCGGTGATTACTGCTCAGGATGCCAGCAGTATCTACGAAGTGCCTCTTAATCTGGAAAAAGAGGGATTAGCGCAACAAACCCTAGAATTATTAAACCTGGGTCCCCGATACCCCCATCTGGAGGAGTGGGAAAATCTCATCCGACAGATGCAATCCCCTAGTCAAAAATTAGAGATAGCTATCGTCGGTAAATATGTGCAGTTGGGGGACGCTTATCTCTCGGTGGTGGAGGCCCTCAAACACGCCGCTATTGCCCTTAATAGCGAGATAGAATTGCGTTGGGTAAGTGCCGAAGATGTGGATAACGATTCGGCCGAAGCTCATTTAAGCGGTGTTGACGGTATTGTTGTACCCGGTGGTTTTGGTATTAGGGGTGTGGATGGCAAAATTAAGGCGATCGAGTATGCTAGGGTCAATAATATTCCTTTCTTGGGTCTCTGTTTAGGGATGCAGTGTTCGATTATCGAATGGGGTCGCAATGTGGCCCGATTAGAAAGGGCCAATAGTTCCGAATTTGAAGAGGATACACCCAATCCGGTGATTAATTTACTGCCAGAACAGGCAGATGTGGTGGATTTAGGGGGAACAATGCGCTTAGGTCTCTATCCCTGCCGTTTAAATCCCGATAGTCTGGCTTTCTCCCTCTACGGTCAAGAGGTTATCTATGAGCGCCATCGTCACCGTTACGAGTTTAATAATGCCTATCGTAGTCTCTTTTTCGAGACTGGTTATCTGGTGAGTGGCACTTCTCCTGATGGTCGTTTGGTGGAAATTATCGAACTACCAAAACATCCTTTCTTTATTGCTACCCAATTTCACCCCGAATTTCGCTCTCGTCCCAATAAAGCTCATCCTCTCTTTTCTGGTTTCATGAAAGCGGCCCTTAAGGGTAGAGAGGAAAAGTTTTCCCTGAGTAGTCAGCATTCAGCTATTAGTTAGGGTTTGCTGGTTCTATTGGCTCAAAATCTGGTTTTTTGGGGGGAAACCCCCGAAAATTTGTCATCTTAACCCCAGTTTGTCCTAGGGTTTCCCGAATTGACGTTGATAAACTACTTCTTCCTTGCCAGATTCCAGTTTAATATCCGAGCGAGGATAGGCCACACATAACAAAGCATAGCCTTCTTTTTGCAGGTCGGGGGATAATCCCATGCCCTCTCCTTGTTCGACGCTACCCTGGGAAAGTTGAGCGGCGCAGGTAGTACATACGCCCGCATTGCAAGAACTGGGTAAGTCAATCCCCGCATCGTAGGCTGCCTTTAGTATAGTTTGATCTTCCCTAACTTCGATCGTTTGTGTTGTTCCTAAATGGGAAATTTCTACTTTGTAGGTTGTGGTCATAGCTAATGAATGATGCTTTGAACTTCACCTATTTTATCATTCTAGATTGCGGATAGAGGAGAGAGGGGGGAAATCTTTACCTAATCAGATTTTCACCGATCGGCAGATAATTGATTGTCATGAAAGATGATAAGTAGGTAGGCGTTAAAAATTATCAGACACCACCCTTATCAACGGGGGACTAAGGGTAGGGTTGATTCATGAATCAACCCTACTATGAATCAACCCTAGTACTAAGGGGGTATCGAACCTAAAAACTATTTTTAATTTAATTATAACCAGCTACTTAAAGTCCTCAAAAGTAGTAACTTTTTCTGGCAATTTGTCCTGTAGTTAAAACAAACAAAAGAGAGAAATAAATTCTCTCTTCTGCAACCGAGGGGAAGTTATTCTATTTGTAATTGGCTCTCGTGTCTTTAACCGCCGCCCAAAAAAATAGGGCTGTTAGTGGCACACTTGCCGCTAGAATTAGGCCAGTGGTGGTATTGCCTAAATCCGGTTCTCCCGAACTAATTTCAAAGACACAACCCACACCAGCGATCGCTGCAATACAGGATAATAACAATAAAACGCCGCTTTTCGGGGTCATTTTCACTCCTCACCTAAATTAACTAATGCCTTTATTTTGTCACTTTCTCGACCGGTTTCACCGCTTGCACGGAAAAACCGTGTTTTTTTAATTCTTCATTGAGTGCCAAATCGTTATCTACTCTGTCCACGAACATGACACCATTAAGATGGTCCATTTCGTGTTGAATTACCCGCGCTAGTAAACCGTTAGCTTGCAGTTTTCGCGGTTTCCCCTGTTCATCTTTATAACTCACTTCGATCGCTTGGGGACGGATGACATCTAAAAACACATCGGGAATACTCAAACAACCCTCTTCCGCTTTGCACAATTCCCGACTATAACCGATAATTTGGGGATTAATCAGAATTAGGGGCGGATTTTCGGGTTTATCGTGTTCACAATCGATGACAATCAATTGTTTATTGACTGCCACTTGCGGAGCCGCTAAACCGATACCATTGGAACTATACATAGTTTGCAGCATTTCTCTGGCTAATTGGCGGATGCTGTCATCGACTTTAGCAATCCGCTTGGCCGGTTGACGCAGGACTCGATCGCCGAGATAATGCAGTTCTAAAGGGGGTTTTTCTAATTTGCGTTTTTCTACGGTAATAGTGGCGCTCATAAACTTAATTATCGATGGGATGCACAATTTTGATCTTAGTCACTGGCTCTGGGGGATTTCTCAGGAAAAGGGAGAAAAAAACCCAGACCCTTCATAAAATTTTACACCGCTCACAGACAGTTCGTCTATATCAGGGGGTGGGAAGTGGGGAGTGGGGAGATTTTTCAGTTATCAGTAAGCAGTAATCAGTAATCAGTGGGGGAGTGGGGAGAGGGGAGAAAAAGCTGATTGTAACTGGTTACTTATTAGTAATTGGCATTCCTAACCATTGACTTAATTCTGCTGCTAACCATTCAATTTCGGGTTGACTCAGATATTCTTTTGTTTTACTGCTAATAGTATATTCTTTAGTCCCCACCCAAATAGTTAAAGCCATCGGTACATAAACTCGATCGCCATCACCATCTTTGCTATGATAACTATCAGCTTTCACCAGTTTATTAATATGTTGCCGTGCCATTTTATTTTTGCCTGGAAGTGTCAAACCACAAATTCGCTGAATGGCAACAATTTCTTGACTATCAATAGTGATAATTTCCTCCCCTTTGAGACAATAAATAATCTGGTAAAGCATTCCTAAACCCACATACCAAAAAGGCAAGGAAAAGAGCAGAAAAAACCAACTTATCCACAGAGGAATGGAAACTGCTCCTCCTGTCCATACTAATAAAAAAGCGTTCCAAGCGATAGCAAAGGCTCCAAGATAAATTAATTTAGGGGTAAAACCTTCGGGAGGTAAAGATATTTTAATTTTCTCCTCGCTTTTTTGCAACTGTACCCGACTACCTGCTGGTTTTTCAAGGTTCGAGGAAGTTAATTGCATTTCGTGGAGAGTATTTAAAGCTTGATTTGCTGCCTGTGCTGAAACAAACCTTTTCTCGAGACTAGGTTCGATTAACTGCCCTAACCAATGAACAAAAGCAGGGCTTAAATTGGCTAAATTATTTAATTGAATTTTGCCATCTTTTTGGGGTAAATCGGCGGGATGAATGCCTGTAGCTAGATAGATTAAAGTCGCTCCTAAACTGTATAAATCAGAAGCGGCAACGGTGCGACCACCGAATTGTTCGGGGGGCATATAACCGTAGGTTCCGACGATAGTTAAAGTGGCCTGTTCCTGTGGAGCAACAGTCTGGACAGAACCAAAATCAATTAAATAGACATTGCCGATACTATGGCCCGATCGATCTTTTAGTAAAATATTACTAGGTTTCAAATCCCGGTGGATAATTGGCGGGTTAAGTCCATGGAGATAAATTAAAATACCTAGGATAGATTTAGCTAATTCTTGCAGGTCTGCTTCACTAAATTTGCGACCATTTTCTATCTGTTCCTTGAGAGATTTAGCCTCGATATAACTCTGAACAAGGGCAAAACCTTGATAGGTATCGGTGCGAACTTCAAAATAGTCGATATATTCAGGAATCGAGCGACAATCTAGATGTTTAAGAGTTTCGGCCTCCCGTTCAAAGAGTTTTAAATCTGTCCATTCAAAATCGGGACTGAAGATTAATAATTTGACGACAACAGTAGCGCCCGTTTTTAGATCTTGGGCGAGAAAAGTGCGTCTTCCGGTTTGTTTACCTAACTGACTTTGAATTTGGTATCGATCGCCTAAAATTTGCCCTGGCAGCATACAATATATTCCTAGGATAATCCTAATTCTAGGCTAATCGAGAAATTTCTCAACCGCAAGCTAAGAAAACGGAAGTTTGACCGAATCATCAAAACTTTAGCATCTCCCAGGATAACTGCGGTGAAATTCAATTATATCGCCCGTTTTTCGCCAATTCCTGGACCAGGCTGAGGGAGGTATTTTTTCAGGTTAAAAGAGAAAATATACTTTGCACGGCTACAACTTGCATTTTTTACTCAAGGACAATAATATAGTTTAAGAGTCATAATTAGAAGCAAAGCACTCATTAAAAACATGATTAACCTAGAATTCACGGAAGAAGAAAAGAACTCACTGTATTAT
>NZ_JAPZQJ010000507.1:0-13474 GCF_027530405.1 Microcystis sp. LE19-41.2A
TTTGTACCAATTTATGTACTACGAGAGGGATAATGCAAGGTTTTTGAGAGTCCCAATCGGATTTTCGCAGCATGAACATCGGATTTTAACAGGTCAAAAGCCTTATTTTAAAAGGGTTTTACCATTATTCAGCAAACCCTATTCAGCCTCTAAATGACATCAAATGCCCTCACCTTTCACCGAAAATAGCGTTATTAAATAACAAAAGAAGACTAGAGATTTTCCTCGGTATCTATGCCTAATTCCCGCAGTTTAGCCGCTAATTTCGCAGCTTTTTGCTTTTCTTGCTGGACTTGGCTTTCTGCCTCTAAAACCCGATTTTCTGCCTGTTGTGCCGCTTCTGCGGGAGTGGGTACTAATTCACCTTCGGGGGTAAAATAGCGCAATTTATTGGCGGATAAACCCAAATATAAGCCTAATTGTTGACTCCAGAGCCATCCCTGGGGATTGGGGGCAATCGGTTGATATTGACCGCTAATTAGGGTAAATCCTTGAAATTCTAGGCTTTCTGGGTCAAACCAAAAATAATCGGGAGTGCGAAATATATCTTGATAAATTTGTTTTTTCTCCTCTCGGTCAACTTTGGCGGTACTATCGGAGAGAATTTCGATAATTAAATTGGGATATTTGCCCTCTTCTCGCCAAACTACCCAACTTCTGCGGTTGGGGTTGGAGTTTGTCCCCAAAACGACGAAAAAATCGGGACCACGGAAGAATTCTGACTTTTTCTGGTTGGGACTGTAATAGATAGTTAAATTGCCGGCGGCAAAATAATCTTCTCGCTTGCGCCACCACCATTCTAAACACTGAATTAGTAAAATAATTTGTTGTAGATGTAGGTTACTTTCCAAGGGTGGTTCATCACTCCAAAATTGGCCTTGTGGGAAGATTATCTCAGGGTTTACATGAGACTCGACTAGGGGTAAGCTTTGAGCGATAGTCATGGTTTATCCAACAGAGATAGGTCGATAACTTATTATAAATGATTGAATATACTTTTTGGATGGTTATAGCACCGGCAATTGAGTTAAAAAGTTAAAATGGGCTTAATGGCTACAATGTAAGAATATTAATAGCTCTCTGAGAGTTAAAAAATGTTAAAAACCAGCACTTTTCGAGTTTTGTAAGAGGTCTTATGAACAGAATTAACAATATTGTTTTGGTTCACGGTTTTTGGGCCGATGGTTCTAGTTATAATCAGATAACTGCCCAGTTATTAGCCGAAGGATACGCAGCGATCGCAGTGCAAAATCCTCTCACTTCTCTAGCGGATGACGTAGCTGCTACGAAAAGAATTTTAAACCGTATCGAAGGACAATGTATTCTAGTCGGTCATTCTTGGGGGGGTACGGTAATCACAGAAGCCGGCAACGATGAAAAAGTGTCCGGTTTAGTTTACATTGCAGCGCTGGCTCCCGATGCGGGGGAGTCGATGGTAGATTTGTTTAGTGAATACGAAACCCCATCACAGTATTTTCAAGAACAAGAGGGGTTTATCTGGATTTCTCAAGAGGGAATAGAGAAGATTCTCGCCAATGATTTGCCCGCCGAAAAAGCCGCTTTAATTTATGCCACCCAAACCCCAGCAGCCGCCTCTTTACTAACAGCAAAAACCACTACAACCGCCTGGAGAAATAAGCCGAACTGGTATATTGTCTCTAGTCAAGATCAAGCCGTACCCCCAGAATTACAGTTTAATTTGGCCGAGAGAATGGGAGCAAAGACAGTGGTTTTGGCATCCGGTCACGTCCCGACTATTTCCCATGCTTCAGAGGTTTTAGAGGTGATTAGAGAAGCCTCGAATAGGGGATAAGTAAATCGCCATTTTCCCCTTAAACAATACCGGAACGTAGGGCAATTACGGCCGCTTGTACTCGGTCATCCACGGCTAATTTATTCATAATTCCCCGCACATGGGTTTTAATAGTATTGGTACTTAAATAAAGTTGTTCGGCGATTTCAGCGTTACTTTTGCCCTCAACAATTAACTTTAAAACCTCCATTTCTCGCTCTGATAAAAGTGCTAGATTGGGATTAGGTTGCACTGCCGGTGCTTTGAGATTATCCATGACTAAACGGGCAATTTGAGGGTCTAAATAGGTGGCTCCGTCCTTGGCCGCTTCAATAGCGGCCAAAAGGCGATCGAGACTCGCTCCCTTGATACAATAGGCATCAGCACCACTGGCCAGAGCTGCGATCACTTCCTGTTGCAGAGTGTGGGAAGTGAGCATAACCACATGAACATTAGCTAAACCCTCCTTAATCTGTTTAGTTGCCGCAATGCCATCGAGACGGGGTAAACCGATGTCCATGACCACTAAATCCGGCCGTAGGGATAGGGCTAATTGTACCCCCGCTAGACCATCACTAGCTTGACCAACAATCTCAAAATCCGGCTGTTCACTGAGCGCTTGTTCTAAACCTAACTGCATTAAAGGATCGTCTTCAACAATTAAAATCCGCATGATCTTTGATTCCTAACGGGAAAATGTACGGTTTTCACCCATCTGCATGAGGCAGAACTACTCCTAGTTTAGGCAATCTGGAAATAGATTAACAGTGACCAGTGACCAGTGATAACTGAAAATGCTACGGATTTCATCAGATCGGTCTAAAATTGTGCTTGTTGCCCTAGTTTATCTGGGTGTTGGTTGGCTAGGCTATCTCTGCTTAAATTTAGGGTCGCGACCTGCCCCAATTTGGATGAGTGCTGGTATTGGCTTAACTGCTGTTTTTTTAGGGGGAAAAAGGCTAGTTTTAGGCGTTTTTATCGGGGATTTGCTTCTTACCTTCTTTTTAGAGGCCAGTTGGCCCATAGCTCTATTTTCGGCGCTCGGTAGCAGTTTATCGGCTCTGTTAGGGGCGCAATTCTTGCATTATCTGAGATTTTCCGCCACTTTACAGCGCATTCGCGATATTCTTTTACTGGTATTTTTAGCGGCTTTATTAGCCTCGGCAGTTAATGCCACTATCGATACTTTTGCCCGTAGTTGGCTAAATACTTGGGATTGGCGACAATTTGGACAGTCTTGGGGCATGATCTGGCTCGGAGATAGTACAGGAATATTAATGACCACGCCGCTGCTGTTGCGTTTTTGCTTCAATCATCACTCCCTGCGGGAACCACGACAACCCCAACGCTTTGGCGAGGCCTTACTTTGTCTGAGTTTGCTAACGGTGGTGACTTCTGTGGTTTTTGGTGATCAACCAAATTTTCTTAACCCCGATTGGAGTATGGTGCAGTACCTCGAATATCTGCCTTTTCCTTTTGTGGTTTGGGCCGCCATGCGTTTTCAGACTTGGGGAGCGGTAATAGCGAATTTTTTAGTATCTATTTTAGCTTTGATGGGATTGGCCAGGGGAATCAGTCCTTTTATCCTACAGGCTCCCGATTATACCAGAGGTGTCTTGATCTTACAAATCTTTTTAGTCATTGTCATGTCAACTTCTCTGTTTTTATCGGCGGCGATTAGCGAAAGACAACAGATCGATCGAGCTTTAAATGAAACTTTAGAAAGAGAACATTTAGTAACACAAGTTGCTCTAAAAGTCCATCAATCTTTAGATATAGATCAGGTTTTAAATACCATTGTTGAGGAAATCAGACGTTTTCTTGATGCCGATCAAGTCTATATCGGTCACTGTCAAGAGGGGGGTTGGTCTAAGGTAATCGCTGAGTCCCGTCGTCCCGAGATTCCCTCGCTGATGGGTTGGTTTCCCGAACCAGAATTACTGGAAGAATTGGGACAATTATTTTCTTTAGATAAGTTAATTATTGCCGATAATACCGCTCAGGTGCAAACTCTACCCACTCTCAAGGGTTATTACGAATATCTGCAAGTTAAATCCTCTTTAGTTTTACCCCTAACGGTTAATCATCAACATTTAGGCGCTTTGGTGGTCCATCAGTATTCCCATCCTCGTCATTGGCAAAAAAGCGAGGTCAAATTACTAGAACAGTTAGCCACCCAAGTTTGTATTGCTATCGGCCAAGCGCAACTATATCAGAGGGTGCAAAGCTTGAATAATAATTTAGAACGGGAAGTGGAAACAAGAACCTTGGAACTGCGGGAAAAAGTCCGGGAAATTCAGCATTTATACGAAATGAAAACGGTTTTTTTACAGGCAGTATCCCACGATCTTCGCACTTCGATTATGGGATTAGTTATGTTATTAAAAATTTTCCAGTGTCGGCAAACAGAAAAAGTAACTATCTCGCGAGCAATGCTCGATCAGGTGGTGCGTAGTTGCGATCGACAATTAACTTTAATTAATGCTTTATCAGAAAATCATTTTGCTGAAGAACGGCCTTTAATCTTGCATCGTCAACCTCTATCTTTAAAAGAACAGGTGGAAATTTGGCTCAAAGATTGGCAAAAAGATTTTGATTTATATCAAGCTACTTTTATTAATCTTCTCCCCGATGACTTACCCGCTATTGATGCTGATCCTTGTCAGCTAAGAAGTGTTTTTGAACAATTATTAAATAATGCCTTAAAACATAATCCTCCACCAATTCAATTAGCTTTAGATGCTCGTATTGACCAAGACATGATCTACTGCACTTTAAGCGATAATGGCATTGGCATGGATGAGGAACAATGTCAACATCTTTTCCATTTATATGTAAGAAATCTTCATAATCAACACCTAACGGGAATCGGTTTAGGTTCCTACCAATGTCGGCAAATAATCGAGGCTCACTCTGGGAGAATTGGGGTAAAAAGTACCCCACAGGTTGGCTCACAATTTTGGTTTACTTTACCCATTGCCTATCAAAATTCTAGATTAATTAAACCGGAGTTAGTCAACAGTAATCAGTGATTTTTTAACAGGATCAAGATAATTATGCTTACCCGTCAATCTGGGATTAGATTTGCTTTAGGTTTATTGATTATTTTCAATATTTTCTATTTTGTCCATCTCGCCTACTATAGTTATGTTTGGCACGATGAATCTTTGGTCTTACTCCATCTTTCTGGTTACACACCCGAACAGTTAATTAACTATCTGTTCGATGGACAAATTAAATCTACAGAACAACTCTGGCAATTTCAAGGGGTTAATTCCGTGAAAGGTTTTCCTGATACCTTAGCCTCTCTTTATACTAGCTCGAATTACGATCTACCTCTCTATTACAGTTTCCTCTGGTTTTTTGCAAGATTATTGGGCAATTCTTATCTAGTCTTAAGGGGATTTTCAGTAATTATTTGGTTTGGTATTTTATGGAGTTTTTACCATTTAGCTTTGACTTTATTTAAAAATAAAAACGCCGCTTTAATTGCCGCTACACTTATCTTCTTTTCCCCGCGTTTTACTGGTTATGCTCTGGGAATTTGGGAATACGGACTATATGTTTTATTTTCGATACTTTCTAGCTGGTTATTTCTCAAAGCTATTGATTCCTCGCAACCGAAAAAAGATTGGTTTTTCTATAGTTTATCCCTAATCGCTGGTTTATATACCCATGTTTTCTTTATCTTTGTTCTAGTAGTTCATAGCCTATATTTTCTGTTGCAGCTGAATTCTTTTAACTCTTTAACCAAAAAATACTATAGCATCAGCTTACTTGCTTCCCTAGGTATTTATTCAATTTGGTTAACCCGGATTTTTACCAGTCGATTTACTGTCTTTGGATGGTCAAAAGGCAGTTTACCCCTAGAGATCCTTTGGCAAAGATGGGTAAGAATGATCGCTCGTTTATTTTATAATTTTAGTTTAACCAATTCCACCATCACCCCTATTATTGAATACTGCCTAATTATCCTCGTCATCATCTCCTTTATTTATCTGGGCAAAAAAGCCGATAAAAAAGTTTTTACCCTGATTATTCTCCTGACAATTATCCCCTTTTTCTCTCTTTTAGCTTGGGATCTAATCGGAGGATTTCGCTACACGGCTGTGGGCAGATTTTACTTACCAAGTTTTCTCGGTATGCTGCTGGCAGTTACCTTTTTACTAAGCAAGGGATTACAGCAGCGCCAAGGCTGGGCAAAAATTCTCTTAATATTATTGCTAGTTTTCGGATTAATTGGCAAAATTCCCTATCCACCGCCGGCAACTAGATATGTGGGCTATGGTAGTAATATTCCCAACGCTTATAGAAGGATTAATCGCAGTCAAAAACCTCTAATTATTTCAGAACATTGGTTAGATACCTTGCCCCTTATCCATACTACTGATGCTAAGACAAAGTATTTATTTGTTCAGTCGAACCCTAGAGTTTCCATCCCCTCCTTAAAAAATCAATTTACCGATATTTATCTCCTCAATCCTTCCCCCAGTCTCAGACAATATTTAGATAACCAGTCTGTACAATTATCTCCTACGAAAAATCCAGCCTTTTGGCGAATTGATTAAAAAACCATTGACCCCTCTTGCCAAAACAGACCACAACCTGATAGACTGAATAAACCAAGGCTTCAGGGAATAGAATTGGGCAGTTCACCCCTAAGAGGGATTGACTTTTACAGAGTTTTATGCTTGCTCAACTGGAGAGTCCCCGAAATCTGGTGATGAAGAGTTTTAGCCTCTTGGCTACTGGACTGACTAAGCAGACCTAACAAATTCAACTGTATGATACCGAGTCAAGACATCGGCGAGGCAGTAGATTCAGTCAGAAAAACTGACGCACAAGACTTCTCTAATTTAATGCCTAGACCTGGCTGGCAACAAGTGGCGGGTTTAGGTAGAGACTGTTTTTGGTATTGAACCCCGATTCTTTTCGTTCTTTACCGGTTTTAGTGATTGCCAATAGGGATTTTAAGCCCGTAATTGGTTGAAAATTTCTATTTATTCGCAAAAATTCCCAGTCGCTCCCTGTACTAATCCTAGAGATCGACTTCATGATCAGTAATTTTCCCCAACCAATTCTCTGGAAATCACCTTCCAGAACAATTTAGTTATTTTATGAGTAGCAATGCCTTAACCAATCGTGAACATCTAATCGAACTGTATAATCGAGGTGAACGCAACTTTGCGGAAGTCAGACTTAGCGGAGTCAATTTAAAGAGACAGTGTTTAAACCAGATTAACCTAAGTCATAGTTACTTAAAACGAGCCAATTTAGCCGAAGCTTGTTTAATTAACGCTAATTTCAAGGACGCTTCCCTCGAAGAAGTTAATTTAAGCAAAGCTTGTCTTATCGATGCTAACCTGACTAAAGCCGACCTTTCCGGGGCAAATTTGCGCCAAAGTCAACTAAGCGGCGCAATTTTGAGTAATACCATTCTCAAAAAGGCTGATTTAAGTTCTGCCTGTTTAATTCACAGTAGCTTACTTTTTGCTCAACTGTTGAAAGCGAATCTCGAAGCGGCTAATCTCACCTCAGCCACTTTAACCCATGCCATGGCGGGGAAAGCTAACCTAAAACGGGCTATTCTCACTCGTGCTATTCTTAGCTCTGCTAATCTTAGCCATGCTAACTTAAAAGAGGCTAACCTAATTCGAGCCTATCTCTATCAAGCTAATCTGGAAAACTGCCATCTTCAATACGCCGACCTCAGCTATGCCGATTTGCGCGGGGCGGATTTACGGGGGGCGGATTTACGTTATGCTAACCTCGAAGGTGCTAATCTGACGGGAGCTAACCTCAATTGTAGCGATTTTGAGGGAGCTAACTTAACTGGAGCCGATTTAAGCAAAACTGACGCTAATAAAGCCAATTTTCGCCAAGCTAACTTAACCGGTTGTAATCTGCTCGGCGCTAATTTAGCCTCCGCTAACCTTTCCGGTGCTAATCTACACCAAGCGGGATTACTCTTGAGTTATTTAGTGGGAAGCAATCTTAAACGAGCTAATCTCAAACAAGCTAACTTAATTGGGGCGATTTTAACCGAAAATAATCTTCTTTCTGCTTCCCTCGAAGAAACTATTCTTCCTAACGGTAGTCGCGGTAATCTCCTTTCCTAATATAGCAATTTCCATAGTTGTGAGGTACAGAGTCTTAGGTTTTGAGGAGTCAGGAGTCAGGAGTCAGGAGTCAGGAGTCAGGAGTTAAGATTTTGGTGTACCTCATGAGATTGGGAAACGCTATATTCCTAGAAAAACCTGGTTGTAGAGACTTTTCTGCCGAGGTTTCTATAACCGTGGGGAGTGGGGAGACCACTTCGTGCGCGTTGCGGGGGGGGAGATGGGAGAATAACTAGGGTCTGCTGAAAAAGTTTTTGCCGCAAACCCTATGATAGTTTTCTAAAAAAATACCTAACCAAATTTTTGGCTAGGTATCTATCAATTTACTTCCTTTGTCGAAAATGTTGCCAGATAATTTAACCAACACCAATTAATGAACCCTGCAATTTAACATCTTCGCTACCCTTGGATATATCGGCTAATTGACTAATATTTTCTAACTCAATTGGAGCAGTTCGTTTAATTAAACCAGTTAAAACTTTACCCGGTCCCACTTCGATCGCTTTTTCCACACCCACATCTGGCAATTTTAACATAATTTCTCGCCATCTTACGGAGCTAGTCATCTGCTGAATGAGATAACTTTTTAATTCCTCCGCATCGTTGATCGGTTGGCTAGGATTAACATTAGAAATAACGGGAACTTTTGCAGACCGAAAATTAACTAATTCTAAAATCTGCTGAAACTGAATAGCAGCATTTTCCATCAAGGGAGAGTGAAAAGCACCGGATACTTTTAACGGCATAACCCGCTTAACTTTCACTTGACCTAATACCAAATCCACCGCTTCAGGAGTCCCAGAAATCACCACTTGTTCGGCACTATTATCATTAGCAATAACTACATTTTCCGTCTGATTAATCACTGTCTCTAGACTGGTGCGATCAAATTTCATTAAGGCGGCCATTTTACCACCTTCGGCCGCATCCATCAAACGGGAACGGTTTTGAACTAGATTTAATCCTGTCTCAAAATTAAACACCCTGGCCGCATACAAAGCCGAATATTCACCAAGACTATGACCGGCAACTAGATCGGGAAAATGACCTTTTTCTTGCAACAAATCCGCTAAAATACTCTCCACCACAAATAAACAAGGTTGGGTATAAAGAGTACGAGATAGGGTTTCTTCATCCCCTTGACATTTTTCCAGGACTGACCAACCGAGGATTTTTGCTGCTATTTTTAATCTCTCTTGGCCAAGCGCACTTTCCGCTAAATCTCCAATCATTCCTAACGCTTGCGATCCTTGTCCCGGGAATATCCACGCTGTTTTCATAAGTTCTTAAAATAGATAGATAGATGTGTTTGGGTCAGTTATCAGTTATCAGTTATCAGTTATCAGTTATCAGATGTGAGTTTTTAGTTTACTGGTTACTGATCACTGTTTACTGTTTACTGAATTAATCTCCCCAACGGAAGATAATCCCACCCCAAGTTAAACCGGCACCAAAGCCAGAAGAAGCAATAATATCACCTTTTTTGACCTTACCACTCCTGACAGCTTCATCGAGGGCTAGAGGAATCGAGGCTGCGGAAGTGTTGCCATACTCGCTGAGATTGCTGATCACTTTTTCCGGAGGCAGTTTCAGGCGCTCGCTCACCGCGTCCATAATTCTTTGATTAGCTTGGTGCAAAACTAGCCAATCGATGTCACTGGTGGTTAAATTAGCCCGATAGAGAGCTTTTTCGATGACCTCTGGCACTTTCGCCACAGCAAAACGATAGACTTCCCGTCCGTTCATCGTTAGAGGCTTATAGGCCCCTTTTTGAACCCTTACCCCCTCTTTAAGGGGCAATTCCTCCCCCTGATATGCGAGATTGAGAGAACTATTCTGGCTGCCGTCGCTATGGAGTTCAAAACCGAGAATGTTATCTTTTGTATCATTTGCTTGACAAAGAACCGCCCCTGCCCCATCACCAAAGAGGACACAGGTAGCGCGATCGTTCCAATCCACCCAACGGGAGAGAACATCGGCCCCGATAACCAAGACATTGCGGTAAGTATCAGTACGGATAAACTGGGTGGCGGTGACTAATGCCACCAGAAAACCCGAACAGGCGGCGGTGAGATCAAAAGCGATCGCCCGATTGGCCCCGATCTGACTTTGCACTTGGGCAGCGCTACCGAACAGATCATCGGGGGTAGAAGTAGCCAAAAGAATCAGATCGATGTCCCTAGGCGACACCTGAGCCATTTCCAGGGCCTTAATCGCCGCTTGGGCCGCTAATTGGCTCAAAGACACCGATCGATCCGCTAAATGGCGTTTACCGATGCCTGTACGACTTTTAATCCACTCATCGGAAGTCTCGACAATTTGGCTGAGTTCTTCATTACTAAGAAATTGCCCTGGTGTGGCCGATCCACAACCAGTAATGACGACTGCTGCCCCGAATCCGTTCAAAATATTCCCCCCCCTTTCAGTGATCGGTTATCAGTGATCAGTTATCAGTTATCAGTTATCAGTGGCAAGTGGCAAGTGGCAAGTGGCAAGTGGCAAGTGGCAAGTGGGGAAGTGGGGAAGTGGGGAAGTGGAGCATTTGGCTGAAATTTCCCTAAACCCCTAAACCCCTAAACCCCTAAACCCCTAAACCCCTATCTCCTGTCTCCTTTCTCCTGACTCCCGACGACCGACGGCTTCAAGATGGCTGACGGCTTAATCTTCACCGTTCACCGACAACTTTTTTAGTTGATGATGGTGGTCATTGTAGGCTTGAATGCGCTCAGAAACGCGATTATCGACGGCATTTTTCGCCTGTCGGATGGCGTTAAAAATCGAAGGCGCTTGGGAACTGCCGTGACTGATCACACAGACCCCATCGACTCCAAATAACAGCGCGCCACCGTGTTCTGCGTGATCCATGCGTTGTTTAATCTGTTTAAGATTGGGTTTAATTAAAGCCGTCCCGACTTTACCCTGTATCCCCCTAGGTAATTCCTCTTTGAGAATTTGTAGGATAACTCCTCCCACCGCTTCGGCAAATTTTAACAGGACATTACCGACAAAACCATCGCAGACGATCACATCGAATTGTCCCGATAGCACATCCCGGCCCTCAGCATTGCCGATAAAGGGAATTTGCTGGTTATTTTCCAATAATTCGTAGGTTTTTAGGGCGAGATCGTTACCTTTGCTGGGTTCTTCGCCGATATTGAGCAAACCGACTTTCGGTTCTTCAACCCCCATAACGTATTTACTGTAAATTGTCCCCATTAGGGCAAACTGCTCTAAATATTTGGGTTTACAGTCCACATTCGCCCCGACATCGAGGATAATCACCGATTTACCCGCCAACATCGTCGGCAGCACCGCACCGATCGCTGGGCGATCAATTCCTTTTAAACGACCTAAACGCAGTAACGCCGCCGCCATGGCTGCCCCGGAGTGACCGGCGGCCACCACCGCGTCGGCGCGATTTTGTTTGACTAAATCCATGGCCACATTAATCGAGGCCGCCGGTTTGCGACGGATAGCGGTGATCGGCTCTTCGTCCATGGCCACCACTTCCTCTGCGTGGACGATCGTGAGATTCTTGGGACGGGGATGATGCTGGAAATAAGCCTCAATCCGTTCAGAATCGCCGACTAATAATACTTCTACATCTAATTCTTCGGAAGCTCGCATCGATCCCGCGATAATCTCGTTGGGAGCGTAGTCACCTCCCATCGCATCTACCGCGATTCTTGCCCGATTTAATGCCGTTTCTGCCATTGAGTCAGTGGGATAGAAATCTTTAATAAGTTGAGCGGCAGCTCTTGACAAAAGCTGGCCGATCGAGGATTAGTGTTTTCTGATCGAGCAATTGTTAAAAATTACCAATCATTTCTATACAATAAGGCATCATTGCGATTAAGGAAAAGATGTTCTCAGTTTTTAATTTAGCAGTTTTCGGCTTTCTCTTCGGTTGGCTGGGGGGGCAATCCCAACCGATCGCCAATATTCCCCTAATTTCTTGGCAAAATCAACCTATTTTCCACCTTCCCACCGCTCCCGATCCCCGGGTGGCGGCGATCGTGGCCGATTATCTGCAAGACTTGACTAAAAAAGGTTTAAACTCTAGTCAACAACGGGTCTTAATTGAGACGGAATGGGCTGATTTAGCTGATCATCAGGGTAATCTGCCTGCTTCGGGGGCCTCTTTAACTAAAATCGCCACTACTCTCGCCGCCGTGGAAACCTGGCCTCTCGATCATCGTTTTGCTACTCGTTTTTACAGCACGGGAGAGGTAAAAAACGGGGTGTTAGAGGGAGATTTAATTATTGAAGGGCAAGGGGATCCTCTGTTTGTCTGGGAAGAAGCGATCGCAGTGGGCAATGGCCTCGATCAATTAGGCATCCGTCAGGTCAAAGGCGATCTGATCGTTACGGGTAAATTCGCCATGAATTTTCAAACCGATCCCCTCAAAGCGGGAGAATCGCTGAAAATTGGGCTTGATCAATCGAAATGGTCAAAAGAAACCCAAAAAGCTTTTCAGAGCCTTCCTAGCGGCACACAAGCCCCACAGGTGAAGATTTTGGGCATGGTTCGAGCCAGTCAAATTCGCCCCGAAAATGCCCGATTATTATTGCGTCATCAGTCCTTAACTTTAACGGAACTGTTGCGTCAGATGAATATTTATAGTAACAACGTCATGTCAGAAATGTTAGCGGAGCTGCTCGGTGGTCCGGCGGCAGTGGACGCAATTAATACTAAAATTACCGGGGTAGGAGCGGAGGAAATTCAATTAATTAATGGTTCGGGATTGGGGGTAGAAAATCGCTTGTCTCCCCGGGCAGTTATTGAGATTCTTCAAGCATTGGATCGCAAATTAGCCAATCAACCGATCAAAGTCGCTGATTTATTTCCGGTGGGAGGACGCGATACCAAAGGAACTATGCAGTGGCGGGCTATTCCGAAAGGAGTGATGATTAAAACTGGAACTTTAGCCCAAGTTAGCGCCTTAGCCGGAGAAATTCCCACCCAAGAAAGGGGTAAAGTTTGGTTTGTAATTATGAATGCTGGTAGTAGCAATATCGAGGGATTCAGAAATCAGCAGGATCGGGTGTTACAAGCTTTAGATCAACACTGGCAAATTCTCCCGGAAGCCACTAAAGGATCGATTTCTGAAAGAGCCTTTCTAGGTGATCCCAGTCGGGTAAGTCAGGGTTTCTAAGGGGTTGATATCAACTTGACAATCAAATTTAGTTTGGTGGTGAGGAACTTTAGCAAGGTCTTATATTCACTTTTGTCGATAAGCTGACTACTTTTCTGCCATTTTCTCCTTGTCTTTGCTGCCAATCGGTAAACAAATCATAGTGACAAAATTTTGCCAGTTTTTCCCGAAATTGAGCAAAGGATGTGATGTGTGGTTAAACGGGGTGCATCTCACATTTGCAGAAATACCGACAATCAGCAATTATCAGTGACTCTTAAAATAATTAGGGTCTGCTGAATAAATCTAAAAACCTTGTTGGATAAGACTTTTGGACTTTTTTCCCCTCAAAAAGTGCCAGCCATTGCGGGGATCGGGGGGAAAATTCCTGGACTTTTTCCCTGAAAATTAGGTAGTTGACCACCTGA
>NZ_JAPZQJ010000257.1:0-1426 GCF_027530405.1 Microcystis sp. LE19-41.2A
TATTGAAAGATTAAATAATACCTTTCGACAAAGGATTTCTCGGTTGGTGAGAGAGAGTCTATCTTTCTCTAAAAAAATGGAGAATCACGTTGGGGAGCCCTTTGGTATTTTATCCATGACTACAATGCACAGCAAAGCAAAGGATTAAGCCGCCATCACTACTACCGAATCACCACCGCAAAAGGAACTTTTGAGTGGCATAGAAGACATTGTTTAGCTAAATTCCCCCCTGCTATACCCCCGCCCGCCCATTTTGTCAAGATTTTTATCATTTATATTTCTTATGCTTCATTTAGCTATTGATTACTCGATTAGGGATTGAGGGCGATCTCCCAGAGATGCGCGAAGGGGTGCGCTTTTCTAGGGTGCGGGGGGTTATAGTATCATCAAAGAAATACTCTAGCCGCCGATCGCTCTTTTCATTGGCCAAAGACAAACAAAATAACTAGCATTAAAATAGTTATAGTCTCCGTTTCGGTGTTCCCGTTGTCCCAGTTCCCCTGATAGGATTTAATCGATCGCTTAACTCTAGAGCTAAAGTAGAGATAGGGTTTAATTGGAGCCATGTATGGAAGCGATCGAATTTAGGACGGTTATTCA
The DNA here is from genome assembly GCF_027530405.1 of Microcystis sp. LE19-41.2A. NCBI lineage: Bacteria > Bacillati > Cyanobacteriota > Cyanophyceae > Chroococcales > Microcystaceae > Microcystis > Microcystis sp. LE19-41.2A. Next base: position 601 of record NZ_JAPZQJ010000257.1, read on the forward strand.
TGACGGTCAAGTGAGCGTTCCCCCCCGATATTCTTCTCGATGGGAAGGTAAGATGATACGGGTGATTGTTTTGGATGACTCGGAAATCGTCCCCGATCCGGGCCAGAAAACTGAAAAAACCATGTTCGAGGCGATTTCTTTAAATACACGGGGATTTACATTCGATCGGGACGAGGCTAATGCCCGATAAAGTTTTTATCGATAGTTTAATACTGGCCAGCGCTCTGGAAGCGGGCTGTCAAATTCTCTACAGTGAAGATTTACAAGATGGTCAGCGAATCGAGAATCAATTGATGATTATTAATCCCTTTAGTTAAGTAGGTAGGTGTTAAAAGTTGTCAGACACCCCCCTTGATAAGTAGGGTTGATTCATGAATCAACCCTACTATGAATCAACCCTACTATGAGTCAACCCCACCTTGATAAGGAGGGCAGGGGGATCAGTCGGTCAAAATTACTTTTCCAGTTTCCGGCCTTTGCACAATAAACCGACCCCGGCAACGGAGAGTAAACCGAGAACCGTCGCCGGTTCGGGAACGGTGGTAGTGCCAGCCGGGGTCAGGGAATAAGTGGTGATAACGAAGGGTTCGCCGCCTGGAAGAGGAACAGAACCGTAGCCACCGATGGAAGCGAACAGGTCGAACGGATTACCAACAACGTTAGGGGGTGAAAAGCCGAATCCACTACTATACTTTGCACGGCTACAACTTGCATTTTTTACTCAAGGACAATAATATAGTTTAAGAGTCATAATTAGAAGCAAAGCACTCATTAAAAACATGATTAACCTAGAATTCACGGAAGAAGAAAAGAACTCACTGTATTA
>NZ_JAPZQJ010000408.1:0-7252 GCF_027530405.1 Microcystis sp. LE19-41.2A
TGAGGTGGCCAATTACCTAATTTTCAGGGAAAAAGTCCAGGAATTTTCCCCCCGATCCCCGCAATGGCTGGCACTTTTTGAGGGGAAAAAAGTCCAAAAGTCTTATCCAACAAGGTTTTTAGATTTATTCAGCAAGCCCTACTTAAACAAAATGGCAATGCTTCAACAGAGCGCCTTCAAGTAGGGGATGATATTCTTTTTCGGAGATAGTATAGGCCCCAAATCTAGCCAGATGGGGATTTTGCATTTGGGCATCAAATAGACAGAAATCCCGTTCTCTGAGGTGTTCGACTAACTTGACCATGGCTACCTTAGAACCATCGGGAATTTGATAAAACATCGATTCCCCGATAAAAACCCCGCGAATTGCTAAACCTAAAATCCCCCCCGCTAATTGATCCCCTTGCCAAGTCTCGAAACTGTAGGCCCAACCGGCCTGGTGTAATTGCTGATAGATTTGCATTAACTCCGGGGAAATCCAAGTCAGCGAGCGATCGGCACAACCGGCACAAACCCCAGCAAAATTGCGGTTAATAGCCACGCTAAAGCGATTTTGATTCAAAACTCGTTTTAGGGACTTGGGATACCTAAAACGCCGATCAAGAGGGATAAGAGCGCGATTTTTACTAGAATACCAATCCAATCTGCCCCCCTCATCGGCCATGAGAAAGTAACCGCGTGCGTATCCTTGTATAATAGAGGCGGTATCCACGAATCCCCCCAAGAACTCAGTCTCGTAGCCTGATAATTCTCTAATTATGCCTGATCATCCCGCAGCAATTCCGCCCATTACTTTACCACCGATCGAAAATCCCCAACAGGAACAAACTTGGTTGCGAACCGCTTTACATCGTTGGTTAGATGCGGAATTTATTCCCGAAGCTATTAATGAAACTATCGCTGAACGCGCTAGTCAAATTTTTCTGCGTCAGCGTTTGGAAGGGGAAAACGATCTCGGTAGCTTGGTAATTGCGATCGTTACCGAGATGCAAGCTTTTGATTTCCGCGAAAGTTTTTATAGTGAATTTGCCATCGCTAACGCTGTCAGTGATTTAATTTTAGATAGTTTAGGGATCGATCGCTGTTGTGGGCAAAGTTAGACAGTTTTTCTTTGTTATTGGAGTTTAATTTCTATTAGCTGCTCTGCTAATTTTTTTGTACGAATGGAGTACTGTTCATTTAAGAAGTTAACAAAATCTTCTTCGGGATGTGCCACGACGATGTTACTGTAGTTTTGGGCTAATTCCTTGAGATTGAGTTTTCGCCGCCAGGATTCCACATCGCCATCCTGAAATAATTGAAACTTAACTTGATCGTTAACTAAATAGGATAATGCCAAAAAGAAACTAGGGGTATTATCGCTGATAACTATCGGCTTGGTCATGGAGTTTAAAACAGGGGCGATTTCTAGATTAACTCCACTGGCTGTACCTCTTTGATCGTCTAAACCCGCATCAGAAGTTAACCCGAGAAATACACCTGATACTATACCTAGTAGCAGGAAAATTAGCAAGATTTGTTGTCCTAAATAGTGAAGCCAATTTTTTGGGGACTTTGAGCCGATATAACTGGCAATCAGGTAGGATATAGCCATCTGCATTCCCAGAAAAACTGGTAGATAATATCTGGCTTGTAGGGAGCGGATCGATGGTTTGAATAAATCAGGTACAATTTGAAACAGTGTCGGAACAACAATCAAAGTTATGAGGAATAACCAAACTTTCGGCGAAGTGTATCGGATGAGATGGTAAAGAGAATAGATCGCTAATAATAAAATTAATAGATGAAAAGCCGATTCTAATCTGCCTTTGCGGTGAAAGAAATCCACGAATACATGACCAGCATGACGGAATAAGGTTTGAGATATTTCGATGATATTAGTCTTAAACTGTCGATAGTATTGGGTGTTGCGATCAATTTTGTCTAGGTTGCTAAAAATCACGAATAGCCAAGGGCTAAATAAAACTAAGCTGCCAACACCTGCCAATACATAGCTAACAACTGTTCTTGTAATTTTCAATCTCTCTAGAAGAATCACATATAAAGCTTGGGCGATGGCCACAGGAGCAGAAAATAAATGAGTATAACAAGTCAAGGCTAAACTGAGGCTATACCAGAGCCAACTTTTAAGCGTATTTTTACGGATTGCTCGCAAAAGAGTGATTGCCGATAAAAGAATTGACAGTGTCCAAAGACTATACTGGGTAGTATTTTGAGCCACGAGCATCTGAAAGGGAGAAACAGCGAATAAAGCGATCGCTATCCAGCCCGTTAGGGAGGAATCGAACAATTCTAGGCATAACCAATAAAGGCAAGGAATGACTAAGATGCTTAAGAAAATCGAGAAAGTTCTGGCCGAATGTTCGATGGGGATTAACTGCATCCAGAAGCGCGCTGACAAATGGTATAGGGGAGGATGTTCTGGATTCCCCATCAGAGAGCGCAAGGCATCGGATAGAGAGCGTTCGGAATGAGGATGTTGAAAATATTGTAGGTCTTTCCTGCCAATAATTTCACCGTTAAAAGCCTGCTCCCGTACGTCTTGAGTCGTGTATCCCGAAAAACGCATAATACTTCTAACTTCATCGGCACTATAGACTTTTTGCTCTAAATTGAAAAATCGTAGGCCAATTCCGATTAATAAAATAGCAATGATCAAAAACTTTCCGAAATTAGCGGCCAATCGATCGGGTAAATATTTTCTCTGATCCATCATAAGTTTATTTGTCCGTAGGTCATCAATCGACAACAATTTACTGATAGTTGCTTTAAAAGTTTAATTAATTTCCAACCCAGCGATCTCAGCGATTGTATAGGCTGGTCTGCCCTTAACTTCTTCGTAAATTCGCCCGATATATTCCCCTAATATGCCAATACCGATCAATTGTACCGAACCCAAGAAAAACACAGCGATCAAGATAGTAGCTAAACCGGTAACGGGAGAGTCGGGTTGCTGTAAGCGCCAGTAGAGAACCAGTAAAGCCATCAACAGGGCAATTAAAGCGGAAAATAAGCCTAAATAAGTGGAAATACGCAGGGGAATCTTAGAAAAAGACACCAAGCTATTAATCGCTAAAGCTAGGGATTTTTTAAAAGTGTATTTGACTTCGCCAGCAAACCGGGGATCCCGCTCAAATTTAACAGCAGTTTGTCGGAAACCAATCCAAGCGCGCAAACCGCGAATATAACGATTCCGTTCTGGCATAGAATTTAATACGTCCACTACCTGACGATCCATCAGACAAAAATCCCCCGTGTCCGCAGGGATATCCACGTCGGCTAATTGTCGCAGCAATCTATAGAAAACGTAGGCAGTTAGGCGTTTAAACCAACTTTCTTTTTTCCGTTTTGTTCTCTGGGCGTAAACCACATGATAACCTGCTTGCCAAGACTCAATCATTTTGGGAATCAATTCCGGTGGATCCTGCAAGTCGGCATCGAGGACAACAATAACTTGACCCCTAGCAAAATTAAGTCCTGCCGTCACTGCTGCCTGATGGCCAAAGTTACGAGCAAAGCTAATGTAACAGACCCTAGCATCTCTTTCCTGTAGTTCCCGCATTAAATTTAAGGAACGGTCCCGACTGCCATCATTAATCAGAATCAGTTCCACAGAATCATCTAAACTATCCATGACGGCACTGACACGGCGATAGAGTTCTGGAATGGTTTCTTCCTCGTTATAAATCGGGATAATTAGCGAATATTTCGGCATTTTCGAGAGGTTGAACGGACAACAGCCGTGTTTTTATGGCGGCTGCTACGCTCTAAATATTCTGCTAAAGTATCCCTTTTGTCAACTTAATAGATTACTGCTAGACAGTGCCTTTAAATTGCCAAGGAATGATCGAGCGTTGCTTGCCGACGTAAACAATTCCAGTAGGATGCATAGAGATCCGTCTGTTGACCGCGCAGAGAAGCGATCGCAGGTGCAGCAGGAAAAGGCCAGAGACGATCAAAAACCACTTCTCGATGAGCCAGACGAAACTGTAGCAAATAAACGGAAGCAGGAGCCTGTAAATTATCCAGTAATTGCGCTGCCAGCCGATGTAAAGACTTAAGACTCTCTCTTTCCAGACTAATCGGTTGACTGTAGGCGTTGGGGATCATGCCTTCTCCGATTACCTCACCGTATTCTAAACCCTTAGATGTCACCGTGATCGGCAACCAAAGATCCCCAAAAGAAGAATCTCCCTGACTGGTTTTATAGTGCAGGGTATGGGCAACCCAAGCGCGTCTTTCTTCGATATCCCGACAAGCTTGATAAACTTTTTTACCAGGAAAATTCACCCAATTGGGTAATTGAATTGTTAAGGGACACCAGATTAAATTATTCTGGCTGGTTTTACCCGACTCCATTTTTGACCACAAGGAAGCCGTCCCCGTCACCTCCACCGCCAAGGATTTAGGAACCGCATTTTTTAAGGCAATCACCATTTTTTCGGTAACGGGCGATAGGCGAGACATCTGACCACTGGCCTGAGCTTCGGCATTAACGAGAATGATAACTTTGTCCATTTCTTCTTGTGGGTTGGGTGAACTTGAACGATCAGCGGTGAGGTTGGTTAAGAATGCGAACTGACTGGGGTTCAATGCTTCTGTAGTCGCCATGGCAAAAGCTATTTCTCTGGATTTTAGCGAATTATACAAGAGCGCAACTGGTTTTTACGGATTTTTTCCACAACAACCAGATTCAAGGCGGGATTTTGCTGCTCCCCCTCATAGAATACCTTAAGTAATCAGTGATCACTGATCACTGATTACTGATTACTCAACTCTGAATAACTGGTAACTGATCACTGAAATTACTCGTCTTCGGCGAAAATAAAGCGAGTTAGTTCACTAGGATCGGGTTCGGGGCTAGATTCGGCAAATTTAACCGCTGCCTCGATTTCAGCTTGAATTTTCTCCTCGATTTCTTTTAATTCCTCTCTCGTGGCCAGATCTCGTTCGTAGAGGTAGGCGGCAAAGCGAGTGATCGGATCTCTTTCGCCCCAGAATTGTTTCTCGTCAGCACTGCGTAACTCGTCGGGATCTGCCAGAGAGTGACCCCGGAAACGATAGGTTAAGGCCTCAATCAAAGTCGGCCCCTCACCGGCGCGGGCGCGGGCTACAGCTTCTCTGGCGGCGGCATGAACGGCGACCACATCCATACCGTCCACTTCCACACCGACCATACTAAAAACACTGGCTTTTTTATAGATTTCCGGTTGAGAAGTGGCTCGATCGTGGGCCATACCGATCGCCCACTTATTATTTTCCACCACATAGATAATCGGCAACTTCCAGAGGGCGGCCATATTCAGACACTCAAAAAACTGGCCATTATTACTCGCCCCATCCCCAAAGAAACAGACCGTTACCTGATCGGCACTGGCATCAGCCATGGCTTCCCGACGGTATTTACTTTGAAAAGCCGCCCCGGTTGCGACGGGAATCCCCTCGGCCACAAAAGCGTAACCCCCTAAAAGCTTATGTTCGGCGGAGAACATATGCATGGAGCCGCCCCGTCCTTTACTACAGCCCGTAGCTTTGCCGAATAACTCCGCCATTACCTCTTGAGCGGGAACTCCGGCACTGAGGGCGTGGACGTGATCGCGATAGGTGCTAGAAACGTAATCTTCTCCCTGACGCAAGGCTTTAATAATACCGCTAGATATCGCTTCTTGACCGTTGTAGAGGTGGACAAAACCGAACATTTTGCCTCGATAATACATTTCGGCACATTTATCTTCAAACATCCGCCCCAAAACCATATCCTCGTATAGGCGAAGACCTTCAGCTTTGGTAATAACGATGGAAGCAGGATTAAAGGTTGGTAAAGTACGTTCGGAAATCATAGGGTCTGTAGTATCATTTAGACAACAAAAAGGCAAGGGGAGAGGAAGCGGTAGATTTTTCGAGAATTCTGGCAGTGAATTTTTTAGGCTTAAACCAAGGGGTTCTTGGTATTTTCTCTCTCAAATCTAACCTTAGTCAGTCAGAGATTGGCTAGGATAAGATGGTATCTTGTTATTTTACTCGCTCCGCTCTCACTTACATCACTTAATTCACCTTAGATGTCGGCAGGATGCCCCCGTTACACCCTACGGGTTGGCGGCGGAGGAATGCCGACCAGTATAAAACGCGCGTAGCGCATCGACTCTAAATATGTTATGCTTCCTGCTGGTGAGTTTTTTGAGGCCGTGGAACAAGTCCTGACGCTAGTGATCAAGCTTCAAGTATGTAGCGAACAACAACAAGCGCTGTCCGATACCTGTACGGCTTTTGCGTCGGCTTGTAGCTGGATTAACGAGAACGTCAATCCCCGGCTGACTAACCGGAACTCGATTCAAGCCGTCTGTTATCAGGACGTTAAGGATCGGTTCGGATTGACGGCTAACCACGTTGTCAGAGCTTGCGGTCGGGTGGCGGCTAATCGTTTGACAGCAAAACTTCAAGGGAAGAAGGTCAAGAACTTTGCTCCAACAAGTTTCGACTGTGACGCTCGAACCTTCCGTTTCGTCGAGAAAGATTGGGCGATTACTGTTAGCACCACGGGGAAACGGTTAACCATTCCCCTGAGAGCGAGCAATTACCATCGGGGGAAACTTACCTGGCAAAATCCGACCTCCGCTCAAATCTGCCTACATCGTGACGGCGGTTGGTATGTCCACATCCAACTAAAATCGGAACCGCCGAAACCTATCAACGCGGATAACATTATCGGGGTCGATTTCGGCCGTCGTGACATCGCGGTAACATCAACCGATCAATCGTGGTCGGGGGAGGGAATCAAGGAAACGAGGGATAAATACAGTCGCGTTCGAGCTTCTCTGCAAAGGAAAGCGTCTCAAGGCACTAGATCCACCAGGCGTAGGTGTCGGGAGATCTTGAAACGGCTATCGGGGCGGGAGAGAAGATACCAAGCGCACTTAAATCATCGAAAATTTGGGTTGAAAACCTCGCCCTTTAGGGCGACTTTATGTTAGCATTAAATTGAGTCGTTGACTTTGGGAACGCAGGAAACAAGCGACACTCCGTAATCCCTAAATCTCTAACCATCACTGGTACAAAAGCTTTCATCGTAAGTCCACATGGTAAGAGCGAAAAACAATTAAATACTGTGGGACACACAGAAATTTACGCTTGGGGAGTAGTCTTTAAGAGTGCTTACCTTGTAGGTGTAGTCGGACTAGACATGAAACTGTAAGACCAAAATTAGCTTTGCTAGTAGCGGCAAGATTCAGCCCAAGAATCTCCGCACTTTTAG
>NZ_JAPZQJ010000075.1:0-4928 GCF_027530405.1 Microcystis sp. LE19-41.2A
GTGTCAGTCTGTCGAGCGACCATAAGACCAGAACAGAGTAAATCTGTTAAGGCAGGTGCGAAAAATCCTTCGGGAAAGAAGCAGAAACCTAAATCGTGAGGTTTGGGAATCACCGTCCGTTTACGGCGGTGAGGATGTCAAGGATGCTTGTATCCAGATAGAATATCAGCGTCTATTTGCCTAAAACAAAACCCCACCATGGGTGGGGTTTCGGGTTTAATTTAGGAAATCCTAGAAGGTAAAGGTTCCGCGGAGAGTGCCAATCCACTCGTTACCAGTGCCTTTGAACTGTTCAGGTGCAGAAATCCAGATGACACCGGGGGTGATAGAAATATTGTCGGTGACTTGGTACTTGTAGAACAATTCAACGTGGTAGGGAACGATGTTAGATACTTTTAGCCCCATGTCTCGGAAGCTTAAGTGACCGATGTAGGGCTGCGCACCAGCAAACAGACCTAAGATATTTCCTTCTTTACCCAAGTCGGGGAAGGCAATACCAGCACCGTAGGTCCACACTTCCGCATCACCGAGACCGAGTAAACGCACGGTGGAGTAGGAACCGAAGGCACTCAAGCTGGCGAAACCAAGATCCACTGCACCGGTTAAACCGTAGCTATTGGATACTTTGGCTCCGAAGTTGAAGAAACCGACTTCATCCTGTAGGGTGACGCTATCAGGATCGTTGCCGTTGACGTTGAGCAGGGTATTTAACTGAGTTTGGGAAAGGTTAGCGGCGGAAGTACCCGTTACACCGAAGGAACCACCGTTACCGAAGATGGCGGTATCGGCACCTTGGTAAGCGTTAACGTAGGTGAAGCCGACGTTGAGGAAGTTAAAGAGGTTAGCGTTAATCTGTGCTAAAGCGGCGTAATCTCCGTTAAAGAGACCATTACCCGGGTTAGGATTGGCCGCAGAACTAGAGCCACCACCACCGGCTAAGTAACCCAAGGATAGGGAGGTCGGACCGACAATGCTTTGGAGGAAGCCTAATTGTAGGCTAACACCACCCCCAGAACCACCACCGATACGGTAGATGGGGTTTTCGGAAGCGAAGGTAGATAGCGCACCATTACCACCGTCGAAGTCTTCAAAGAAGGGGTTAGTGGTGGGAACGAAGTCATTCCAAATACCACCCCAAGCGGCGACGTAGGTACTGAAGCGACCAAAATAACCTAAGTCAATCGGGGTATAGTAGGCCAACCAGTCGAGAACCACATCGCTACCGTTACCGGCCGCGGTCCAAGTTTGGAATAGGGAAGGGCTTTGCAGATTATCGAATCTGACGGAAGCGGGATCACCATTTTGTAGTGTGGTGGTCGATTTGTAATCAAATCCGAAGGGAGTGGCACTACCCGCCGCTAAACGAGTTTTCAATACGTCCTGACCGGTGAAGCTCGTGTTTAACAGCAAACGAGCGCGGTATTGCATGGCGGCCTGGGAGGCGGGGCTACCGGCACCGACCGTATCGGTGACAGCGAAGATAACTTCCCCAGCTAATTTGGTGGTGGTGGAGAATTGGTTATTTTCGAGGAAAGACACCCGGCTTTCTAAGTTATCAACTCTAGCTCCCAACGCCGCTAACTCAGCTTGGAACTCATCCATCAAGCGCTTGAGGGCATCTAAGTCTTCCTTGAGGACGTTGACACCATCTTGAATTAAACGTTCCATGACGTTTAAGCAAGCGTTTAAACCAGCCGCAAATTCCCAACGGGTTAAAGCTCGGTCGCCGCGGAAGGTGCGATCGGGATAACCAACAATACAACCATAGCGTTCAACTAAACTTCTTAAAGCCTCGAAAGCCCAAGCGGTGGGGGAAACATCCCGCAGTTGGTTAACGCTGGTGACTTGATCGATGGTGTTGCCCTGTACGGGTGCAACTTGACCTTCGTTACCGTACTGTTCGATCTGATTGAGTAATTCGCCAGTTCCTGCAGCGTTGTCCTGAACTTGAGCGATTTCTAGATTGTTAAATTCGGTAGAAACACTGGTAGATTTGGCGGGATCGAAGCTACTAGCATTAGCGGAAGCTACTAGGGTAGCCCCTAAAATCGCTGGGCTAACCAGCAATGATTTCCAGAACATTCTTAACATGATGGTTTTTTCCTCACACCTTATAGGTTGACTACACAGTTTGACGACGCATATAGCCTTTCTATTCTTTTGCCATTATACACAATTTAATTACTTAGGGAAAGATGCGATCTCATTTTTTTTCCCTTGACCAGTTGAAAAAGTGGCCACCCTGTCGCTCCTGACGGCACTTAAACAAAAACTAAAGTAGGTTAGAATCCTTACACAGAGAAAACTTAAGCTCATACAACAGGCTCGTCTAGACGAGTCGGGCAAGGTTCTGTGATTTTGATAACGGCCACTGAACTGGGTTGTTGTCAGGTTAATTGATGATTTCTCTGGTGGCACTCTTAATATGGAGTGATGTCTAATGGGCAAAACTTAACGCCGATAAAAACAGAGACAAGACCATGAAAAAAAGAAAGATAGCCAATACACTGCGTAAAGCCTTGCTAGAAGATGGCAAGATGGAACGCGCTCTCTATGAATACGAATTAGAAGAACACATAGACTACTGGTACGAAGGGCTCAAGTCCGACCGTGATCAGTTTGTCTTTGCCGTCACGGAAAACTCCGGTGATGTGGCAATGGTATTGATTACGCCGGGTAAAACTATCTATGTCAATGAGGAGGCGAGAGAGAAACTCTCTCAATTCTGGATAAAAGCTTATGAGAATAATATAAATCAACTCATTCCCATGATGGCAGAGAATTTGGCCAATGATATTATCTCGGTGACAGGCGTTAAAATGGTGTCCCCAAACCAGAAGCGGCGCTGGGTTAGTTTGCGCCCGTAGAGTTAAAGTCAAGAAAGGCTCACTTAGGAAAAAATTGGTATTACTTCTGGTTCTGGGGTTCCCAGATGACGGGAAACCCTCAAAAACTATCCGCCCTTACCAATTGCTCGGTAAGGGCGGTGTAGCGGGTCATCGGAATCGACACCAGACTGCCGGAAGGAACTCCAGCTAGTCTAAATCTTGTTTAGACGTGGGGGTCTAGAGAACAGCCCCGGCGCACAGCCGGCTATTGTCGATTAGGAGACCCATGCTTTTACTACTTTCTACCATCGACATCACCTCCTGTATCCCTTAACGGATTGATTATCAAATTTATCTGTAATTAGCTTAACGCAGCTGTGCGGAAAAAATCAAGGCCGGCAGCTAAAAATTTTTTCGGCAGGCTTAGTTGGCCCCCAAAATGTAGGTGGAGATAGGAAGCGTGCAGATTCTTACCTTGCCACCCTTCGGCATTGATAGCACTTTTGGGGAATGCTTGCAGTTGATAAATCGGTGCGTCGCTCACCCCGCTTAATTGGGAGCGATGGAATTCATGGCCGCGCACTGGTTGACCTGCTTTGAGCAGGATCGTCTCCTGTTTGGCGATGGCTTGCCGATAACCTAGGGTTAATTTCGGGGACATTATAGCAGATTGGGGGATTATTTGCAACATAGAATGGTTTTTTTGCTCAAAATCAACTATTTTGTCACATAAATACATTAATCCCCCACATTCGGCGTAGGTGGGCATTCCAGAGGCGATCGCTTTTCTCACCTGAGTTAAGATAGGGGTGTTAGCTGCTAATTCCGGGGCAAAGATTTCGGGAAAACCGCCACCAAAGTACAACCCTTGCAGGTTTTCGGGCAAATTTGCCCCTTGCAAGGGACTCCAAAAGATTAATTCCGCGCCTAAATTGGCTAAAATATCGAGATTATCGGGATAATAAAAGTTAAAAGCCTTATCTCTGGCAATACCGATACGGATAGGGGGAAAAAGCTTATTTGCTCTTGGGGGATTTTTCGGGTTCTCTTGGGGAGAAATAGTGAGTAAAGGCAAGAGAATGTCCCAATTAAAGCAGTTTTGGGCAATAGAAGCCAGTTGATCTTGCAGTTGCCTGATTTCTCCTAGTTCATCCCTGGGAACCAATCCTAGATGGCGATCGGGAATTGTCAGGGAATCTTGACGACGCAAAACCCCGACAATCGGCATATTGATCGATTCTAGGGCGGTTTGCAGTAATTGCAGGTGGCGATCGCTGCCAACCCGATTGAGGATAACTCCGGCTAGATGAAGATTTTTGTCTAAAGATTGATAACCGCGGACAATAGCGGCGACAGAGGTAGATAAACGACTACAATCGATAACTAACAGCAGAGGAAGCCCTAAAATACGGGCAATATGGGCGGTACTGGCATAGTCGGGAAATTGAGTATCGCTTAATTGAATACCATCAAATAGCCCCATTACCCCTTCAATCAGAGCATAATCGACATTTTGACAATGTTGGGCAAAACAGGTTTTTACATAGTCTTCAGAAGTTAAAACCGGATCGAGATTGCGACAGGGGCGACCGGTAAAATGACTATGGAACATGGGATCGATATAATCGGGCCCGACTTTAAAAGATTGCACTCGATCGCCACGACTGATTAAATAGGCCAAGATTGCCAGAGTAATCGTAGTTTTACCGACTCCGCTTCTTTCTCCTGCGATGATCATCGAAAATTTTGGGTCTGAAACCCCGTCGTTCTACGACGGCTTTACCGTCAGATTTTAGCGCATTTACACGATATATGCTAGAATGCGAGATATGGAAAAGCTATCGCTACCGATTTTACCCAACACCAGAACAAGAGTCGCTATTGCGGCGCACTTTGGGCTGTGTAAGATTAGTTTACAATAAAGCTCTCCATGTCAGAACACAAGCATGGTACGAAAAGCAAGAAAGAGTAGGCTACGCTCAAACTTCTTCAATGCTAACCCATTGGAAAAAACAAGAAGAATTAAACTTTTTAAACGAGGTAAGCTGTGTACCTTTACCACAAGGGTTAAGACACCTACAAACAGCTTTTACTAATTTC
>NZ_JAPZQJ010000422.1:0-6765 GCF_027530405.1 Microcystis sp. LE19-41.2A
TAAATCCTTATCCGGCAAGAGACTTAATTGATTAGCTCGTTCTAGATCGAAAACAATTGACAAAAATCGCCAAATGTCTTTCTATATAAGGGTTTCATCCCTTATAACCCCCCTCCATTGCATAACACAAACCGAAGAACCGGAAATTTCATCCAAATGCTCCACTTCCCACTTCCCCATCCCCCCACTTCCCCACTTCCCCACTTCCCCACTTCCCACTCCCCCACTTCCCCATCATCCCCTTTATATAAATATGAAACTACTATCAATAAAGTTATGTAATTTTCGACAATTTTATGGTAAGACTCCTGAGATACATTTAGCAGCGAGTTCTCGCAATACGACGGTAATTTATGGCAATAATGGGGCAGGAAAAACAACAATTTTAAATGCTTGTACCTGGGTTCTTTATGAAAAATTTACAGCAGCTTTTGCCGAACCAGAGTTATTAGTTAATAAACGGGCAATTACCGAAGTAAGCACGGGAACCTCCATAGAATGTTCCGCAGAAGTAAACTTTGAACATGAAAATAAACGCTATCAGGTAAAACGAAAATTTTTCGCCTATCAAGATGTAAATAGTAAGATTAAATACGGTTCAAATAGTTTATATATGCTCTACGCTGGTGATGATGGTAATTGGTACACACCCAATCAACCACCAGAGGATATTATTAATCAAATCTTACCAGAAAGTTTACATCGTTATTTCTTTTTTGATGGGGAATATATCGATCATCAATTTCGCAGTAGTAGCCAAGGTAAAATCGCCGAAGATACAAAAGAATTATTGGGAGTTAAAGTATTAGATCGAGCGATCGAGCATTTAAAAAAAGCCAAAAAATCTTTACAAGATGAGCTTAAAGATTTAGGGGAATCGGATTTAAAAAAGTTACTGAAACAGGAAAGTAAAATTGAGCAGGATTTCGAGAAATTAAAACAGCGTCAGCAAGATATTATTAGCCAGTTATCCCAGCAAGAAGAATTAAAAAAAGCCGTTACTAATCGCTTATTAGAGTTAAGTGGTGCCGAAGAATTAAAACAGTTAAAAGAAAAATTGGAACAACAGGAAAGAAATCTGCGGCAAGATTTAGTCAGAACTAAAGATAAATTAAAGAAATTAATTTCTCAGCAAGCTTATCAAGTCTTTTTAAAAGAAATTAATCAAAATTTTCAGCAATTAATCGATAACCTACGACAACAAGGGGAATTACCCAGTGGTATTAAACAGCAATTTGTCCAACAATTATTAGAGCGGAAAAAATGTATTTGTGGTCAGGAATTACAGGAAAATAGCCAAGCTTATTTACAGGTACAAGATTGGATGAATAAAGCAGGAATGGCCGATGTAGAAGAAGCAGCCATTCGCTTATCTTCCACAGTCAAAGAAATGGATAAAAAAGTCTTAGATTTTTGGCAAGAAGTGGATAATTATCAAGCTAATATTCACCAATGGCGCTTAGAATTATCTTTAGTAGAATCAGAATTAGATGAAGTGCGGGATAAATTTCGCCATTATCCCGATGAAGATATTAAAAATCTGCAATCTCGCTTAGATGCGATCGAGGATTCCCTAAAAGATTTACGCTTGGAACAGGGCAGCAATAAAAATCAACTAGATATCTATGAAAAAGAGTTAGAATCCCTGCAAAAACAGGTACAAAAACAGCAACAAAAAGAGGAAAAATATAATTTAGGACAACGACGTATTTTAGTGACTCAAGAGGCAATTAATCGCATTAGTGAGGTAAGACAGAGATTAGAAAATCAGTTTCGTTTGTCCTTAGAAAAACGGGTACAGGAAATCTTTAACTCAATTTCTTTTACTCCCTATATTCCCCGTATTAGTCCCGATTACGAGGTAAGACTATTAGAAAATACGACAGGATTCGCCATTCCCGTGGCAGCTTCTACCGGAGAAAATCAGATTCTCAGTTTATCTTTTATCGGGGGAATTATCGATCGAGTGCGAGAATGGAGTCAGAAAAATACTTTGATGGGAATTGATAGCAGCACTTTTCCTCTGGTGATGGATTCCCCTTTTGGTAGTCTTGATCATATCTATCGTCGGCAAGTTGCGATCGCTATTCCTAAATTAGCCAATCAGTTAATTGTTTTAGTGACAAAAACTCAATGGAGAGGAGAAGTAGAAACCGAGATTTCTCCCTATATTGGTAAAGAATATGTGTTAGTTTATAATTCTCCGAAAGCGGATTGTCAAGAGGATTTAATTAATCTTCATGGTGTTGATTATTCTCTAGTGAAACGCAGTCCTAATAATTTTGAATATACGGAAATTATCGAAGTTAATCGATTTTCCTCCTGACTGCTAAATGGCTGCCTCTCACCTTTGCAGAAATACAGACAATCAGCAATTATCAGTGACTCTTAAATTGGTACAAAAATATGAACAATCGCGTGTAAGCATCTCACCGAAAAGCTAATGCGCTCCAGGGTTTGGGTAGGGTTGATTCATGAATCAACCCTACCTTGAATCAACCCTACCCAAAGGCTTGAATTGAGTGATAAAATCGGAAATAATGACCAATTTTAGAAGATAGTTTCCCTTTAAAAATACCAACTCAGTAGATTTACAAAAATTTTGTTGTAAGTAGTCGGACATAAATTCTGTTGTCTATCTTAAGAAATGTAAATTGCCGCAATTCTTACTGACGACCGACTCCTGACGACCGGCTACTGACTCCTTACCCCACAGTTAACTTTACTTTTGTCCAACTACTTAATAACTAAATTTTAACTTCTAATAAAACGATCGATTGCTGTGTTCATTACCCCCACACGACTGGATAATTCCACAAGTTCCGTGGTGACAATATTATAATCCCCTAAATATTTATGGAGATTAGTTCCCTCTTTTTGATGGGCAATTTCTACTAACCTTTCCTCTCGCAATTCTTGCAAATGATCGAGGATATTTTCTAAAGTATCTTCGAGGGGAGGTAAGGGAGAAGGAGGATTATTTGCTTGCAAAGCTTGGGTTAATTGCGTCAAAGCTTGGGTTATTTGTTGCGTGAACAGACTCAGATTAGGATGGGGAGGACTACCGCGATATTGTTCCAATTCCGTCAATAAAACTGTCACCCCGCGACCAAAACGAGGAATATAATTACTTAAAGTGATTGCCGGTTCCATTTGTGGAAAGGGTGTGCTAGGATCATCAATTAATCTTTGTAGGGCCGTTTGCATAGTTGTATTTGCTCGTCGAGCTTTATTGCGATGGGAAGATAAACTTGCAGTTTGATAGGATGATTCTCCTAAATAAACTGCCATAACTGACTGAAAAAATACTTGATTAGCTTCTAATGCTTTAATGGCAGCGAGGGAAAAACGTTCATCTTCATTAAACCGTAAAAAACCGAAGGAAAGTGCAAAAGCTAAAGCACTACCGATTAAAGTATAAACTATTCTGATATACTCTAAATTAATCCCGTCATTGCTGGTATCGAGACGACTGATAATTAAAGCAAAAATTGTGATAAAAAATACGGCTAAACTATAGTGAAATCGCACCAAAGTTAAAGCGATCGCTATAGAAATAACCCCAATAACTTCTAACCAGAGCGGATTATCTATAATTCGCAACAGTGCCAAAACAAAAAACGAGCCTAAAATCGTGCCAAACACCCGATTTAAAAAGCGTTGAAAAGTCAAGCTAAAATCTGGTTTTAACACAATAACTAAGGTTAAACCAATCCAAAAACTATGGGTAATTCCTAGCTTGTTGTAAATCAAAACTCCTAGCGCACTTCCCAAACCCAAG
Organism: Microcystis sp. LE19-41.2A; assembly: GCF_027530405.1. Lineage (NCBI taxonomy): Bacteria > Bacillati > Cyanobacteriota > Cyanophyceae > Chroococcales > Microcystaceae > Microcystis > Microcystis sp. LE19-41.2A. The sequence continues at coordinate 3,782 of NZ_JAPZQJ010000422.1, forward strand.
CGTAAACCATGACGAAATAGGGGCGATTCTAGATTAAAATTAGATTTTAATGGTTCCCACCAAGCTTTTTCTTGACCGTACTCTTTTTCTATCCCTTCAAAGTTCCGCTGCCAGGGATTCTTTTTATCTGAAAATTCCTCGCTTTGCCGCAAATGTTGCGCTGTTTCACTGGCTATTTTTAGCTGTTTAAATAATTTTTTTAAACGATTATTTAATTGGGAAATTGCCACATAACTGCTATAATCGTCCTGAGCATTTTCTAAAACTTTAGCTTGCAGGTTTTTTTGTTGCTCGATCGCCTTGAGTAATAGCTGCAAGCGCTCACAATCCGGTTGTTTATTTCTACCCAAAATTAACCCAGCAATATCTTCGCTAATTTCCGCCACTTGCACGAGAATATCTTCTAATAAAATACCCACCGTGGTCAGTTGTGGCAAGGGATGAAGATGAAGCAATTCTCGCAGCGCAATTAAGCTGGTATTAATGCGATCGCTATCTTCAATCAAGACGATTAACAATTCCCGCAGCTCATTCTTTCCCCAACGTCCCCGACGCGTCAAGGTGACAGTTTTCCTCGAACGTAGCAACAGCTGGCGGATTTTGTCAAAATATGGCTCCTCATGAGCATTAGAACGAGAGTTTAAGGGCAAAGAGCGGAGATAGGTGGCGATACCCTGGAAATTTTCCGCCGTTACCTGACGTAAAGGCTGATTAGGGCGAAAAGGCCAGATAAACAGGGCTAAAAAAATTGTCCATCCCCCTCCCAACACAGCGATTCCGGCCCGTTGTAAAGCGACGACCATATCTCCCGATGGCAAAGAAACGGCCAAAAGCAGCAATAAACTGATTACTACCCCAGCTAACGCCCCATTTTCCCCGTAAACCGTCAAATAACCCGCTAGAAACAACCCACAAAAAACTATCACTACGGTCAATCCTAGCCAAGCACTGGCTAATGTGCCGATAATCAAAGCTAGAGCCATCCCGATAGTCGTAGCGACTAGGGTTTTCGCTCTCAGGCAGTAAAGTCCCCCCACATCAGCTAAAATCAAGGTTTGAGCCGCTAAACCGACCATTAACCCCACTTCTGACCGATCTAAAATATCACCGATAATAATCGGCACTGTGATCGCTAATAAAGTCCGAATCCCCCGCTCGATCTCGATATCGCCACTAGGACGCAATAAAAAAGCAAATCGCTGAAGTAGCATATAGCACTTATCTTAATGGTGAGGTATGAGGTTTTCGTTTTCGGGAGTCAGTATTCTCCGAGTCACCTGATTAGGTAACGATTTCTCTCCTGTCTCCTGACTTGAAAGAGGGTGTAGGGTGTGGGGTGTGGGGTGTGGGGAAGGAAACCTCTTTCATCTGTGGGGGTGAAAATTTTTTCATCGGGACTGACTCCTAACTCCTTAATTCTGCCGTATTAGGGCAGCCAACGGGGTTTAAAACCGGCGTTGAGTTCTTGAGGTAAAATTTTCGTGCTGCTATTGGGACTGAACTGATCAGGAAGCGGTAATAACCAGAGACGACCATCGGCAATGCTCGACCCCTCCCCGGTGACTAAATCATTTCCGACTCCAAAGGGTATGGTTGCTAACTGATCAAATAATAAGGCCACGCCATCGGGAGACATACTCATCTGCACGTCACGATAATTAGGTAAAGCCAGCAGGGGTGTCATTTTACCCGTTTTTAGCTCAATAATCCCTAAAAAAGGTTCTTCTTTCACTTTGCCATCGCTGCCCATAACCAGATCGCTTTTCAGACAGTAAAGGGTTTTTTCCTGTCGCGGTTCAAATTGACAGCTAATAATCGGATTAGCTGTTCTTAATAGTAGTCTTGACTCTCCCCGATCGTCGAGCAGAAATAGCGATCGCTGATTATCCGGTTCTGATTTCACCATGAGTTTTTGGCGACCATCCCGGGAAAAAGCGAGGATTTTCTCGTAGGTAGGCAAAAATTGCGGTTTTCCCCCTTGGACATCCAAAGGAATCACCGCTACCCCTCCCGTTTGACTGACAACCGCTTTTTTACCGTCGGGAGATAGTAAAAAATTATCCCCTTGCATTCCTAACGGTCGCGATTGTCCATCATCCCTGATTACCCATAAACTGGCATCCCCCGGATTCCCATGATTAATTCTCTGCACGATTAGGGTTTTGCCGTTATCTGAGAGATCAAAGCGCAGATTTTGATAAGTTTTCGCATCTAAAAACCTTTCTATACGACCACTGGGCAAATTTTGACCATGTTCGTCATGATTTAAACCCGTGGTAATCGTGTAAAGTTGCTGTTTCGGGGTGTCTCGTCCTAAGTCAGAGCGATCGAAGGCCGAGAATAAAATTCTATCCCCCCTCGGATAGATTTGAAAATCCGTGACCACCAGATCCCCAGGGGTAAGGATGGTTTTTTTCAGTTCTGTGACGTTATTTGGCCCCTGAATGATATTACAGACGATTAAACGGCCTCTTTCCTCTTGGTTGACCCCAATATAGGCAAAAGCTCGATCGTGGCTGTAAAATTCGCCGATAAAGTCCTCACCTTGAGCAATAGGTAACTTTACTTGATATTTTTTGCCGTAGATGGGCAATTCTGTCAAAGTATAGGTCAAGCGATCTCCGGCCCAGCTAATTTTACCCGGTAAGGGAGGATTGATCACCAAGCTGGTTTCTATGTCTGAACGGTCAATCGGCCGATTAAAACTTAAAGTAAAATAATTGTCCCTAACGCCGATTTTTCGTCCTTGCCAGCTAAAATTCTCCCCTCGGGTAGGAACTTGATTTCCCTGGATCAAAATCGACGATATCCCGGCAATTAAGGCCAAAATAGTCGCCAACACTAAGCGATCGAACCAAGCTAATCTTTTCATCAGTTATCAGTTATCAGTTATCAGTTATCAGGAGTCAGTCAGGAGTCAGTCAGGAGGCAATAGGCAATAGGCAATAGGCAATAGGCAATAGGCAATAGGCAATAGGCAATAG